>JALHTN010000717.1 GCA_022865865.1 Anaerolineales bacterium | reverse complement strand
GAAAGCGCGATCGGTTGTATAATGGGAAAAGAGGAAATACATCGATGAAGCCTACTATTAATAAAGAAGACCGCCACGGTTGGCCAGCACAGGCCCGACCAGATCGCAAGATGCCCGAGCCCTGGAGCCTGGAACTGCTGATATCTGTCAACCACATCCACCATCACAACCTGTCTCCGGATGGTAAATTTATCGCATTTATCTGGCAGCGGGAAGGCAACAGTGATGTGTGGTTGATTAAAACAGTTGGCCAAGGTTGGCCGCAGCGCCTGACTTTCGACCGGCCGCAGCAGGCTTCCTGGACGGATGACCAGCCGCGCTGGAGTCCGGATGGAAATTGGATAGTATACGCCGCGCACGATGATATTTGGGCAGTCCCCCGCGCGGGAGGGAAGGCGCGGAAACTGACCGATTTTAAGCACGGGGATGAGCATCCTGTCTTCAGTGCGGATGGGGAGCGGATTTTTTTTCTGAGCGGCCGCAAGGATTTTCTAAATCTGTGCTGGACGAATCTGGAGTCAGAATGGCCTTCCCCGCTGACCTCATTTAATGCCGACATTTCAGATCCTCAACCTGCCCCAGATGGTCAAATCGCGTTCGTATACAAACCACAGGACGACCTAAATCGATCCGAGATCTGCCTGGTTTCAGATAAGGGTGGCAAAATTCGCCATCTGACTGGAGCCTCCAAAGTGATGGATTTGCACCCGCGCTTGTCACCGGATAACCGGCAGCTGGCATTCATTTCCAATCGCACCGGCTGGCAGGAATTGTATTTAATGCAGCTTGACTCAGGAGAAATCACCCAGCTGACCTCCGGTCAGTCAGATGTGCACGAGTTTGCCTGGAGTCATGCCGGGAAGCGGATCGCGCTGGTGGTCAACAAGCAGGGATCCAACAGGCTGGATCTACTCGATCTGGACACTGCCGAGCAGCACACCCTGCATGGGGAAGTAGGGTGGCATACGTTCCCCCAATGGGGTCCCGATGATAGCTGGTTGAGCGTTGAATTTGAAAGCTCTATTCAAGCACCGGATATCTACCATATCTCGGTTGAGAGCGGCGAAATCAGGCAGCTGACTTTCTCGCAGCCACCGGCGCTGGCTCAGGCCAAGTTGGTCCAGCCGGAATTTGTCCAAATTCCCTCCAGCGGCGGTGTCACGATCAGTGGGCTACTCTTTCGCCCACAGAAAACCTCCGCCACTGAGCCATGTGCGGCCATCGTTTACCCGCATGGTGGCCCAACCGATCAACATGGCCATTACTGGGAAATTCTGCCTCAATGGCTGGCTGCCAAAGGGTACGCAGTACTGGCTCCCAATTACCGGGGCAGTACCGGGTCGGGGCTTGATCACCAGTTTGCTTTGCATAATAATTGGGGAATCGTGGATACGCAGGATATGCTGGCAGCTGCGGATTATCTGGCGTCTCTGGATTGGGTTGACGGCGATCGTTTGGGTATTTACGGTTCCAGCTATGGCAGCTATCTGGCGGTACTAGCCCTGGCGCGTGATCCGCTGCTGCGCTTTAAGTGTGGGGTGGCGAAATTTGGGGATTGTGACATCCTTTCTTCCTGGGCTCAGGGGGACCGTCCCGGGCGAGAGGATCTCGAGCGGCAGATGGGCCACCCGACGAAAAATCGCCCAGGATACAAGTCCGGGTCACCGATATACGACGTAGAAAACATCGCCTCCCCATTGCTGATCTTACATGGCGACCAGGATGCTCGTGTGCATCCGAAACAAAGCGAGCAGCTCGTCGAGGCTCTGAAAAAAGAGGGCAAAACCTTCGAGTATGTGGTATATGAGGGCGAGGGACATGGATTTCTTAACCATGCCAATGTACTCCACTTTTATTCCGTCCTTGAGCGTTTTCTGGACTGGTATTTGCTGTAATTGAGTCAGGTAGGCTATGAATCTAATCAAATATTCAGATCTGACCTATCCAGAAGTTGCCGACCTTCCCCGCCAATGGCCAGCAGTGATCCCGCTCGGGCTGGAGCAATATGATTATAGACAGGTAGCCCAAGCGCTGGGAGCAGATAGCCTGATTGCCTTGCCAAGTGTACCGTATGGTTTCCAGCAAGCAGACCGGTCCGCCCTGGTGCGCCTGGCTGTCAAACCGGGTTTGTTCCGGCGGGTGATGGTGGGTATCCGCCAAGAGCTGGCAGCGCAGGGTTTCCAGAAGATTTATTTCATCAGCGGCCATGAGGATGCGCAGTTAAAGACTGAGGGTTTGAACCTCCTGTTCTGCCCCTATGATGTCCAGTTTGATCCGCAATGGCCGCAGGACCTTTCCGGGCGGGTGGTGGTGGTGAGCACCGGCCATACGGAGCAGCACGGATTCCACTTACCACTCAGTACGGACACCCTGATTGTCCAAGCCCTGGCGGATCACTTAACCAGGTTGGCAGCGAAGAGGGTCTACTGCTTGCCAGTTTGGCCGTATGGTGTCAGCACTCATTCACACGAATTTCCAGGCACTTTAAATCTTGGCGGCAGGGTGTTTGAGGATTTTTTCCTGGCGATCGTGGACCGCCTGGTGAGTTCAGGTGCGCGGATGATTTATTTCTCCAACGGCCATGGCGGTAATCATTCTTTCCTGGTTAATATCATCAAGTATGCCGGTGAACGCTACCCGCAGGCATTTATCGCTACCGAATGGCTGCATACCACGGGACCCGAGCTGCAGCGTTACCGCCAGAGCACACCGGGTGGAATGGGATACGGAGGGGAGCTCGAGACCAGCTACATACTCCATCTGCGT
>JALHTN010000716.1 GCA_022865865.1 Anaerolineales bacterium | reverse complement strand
TGCTTTTCAGTTCGTCAATTCATACCTGTAAAGCATCTTCAAATATTCCCGGTTGAGATATAGGGCTCCAAACTTTATCCCATGTTCGCTTATCGAGCTTATTGGCGCTTGTTTTTTTGGCACAATATTCAACAGGATCATATTTGCCGCTCGTGGAACATCAATAAAAGGTATATAGCTTCAGGGTTCCATCTGGGTTGAGTGTGCGATTAATCTTGACAGTATCCATGCGCATCCTTGTTCCACAAGCTAGGCAGTATGTAATCCCAGCAGCAAGAACCGGATGCTTTACATTACCCACAGGATATTGAAGGTATTTTTTTCTCCGGGCGCTTCAGTGATAGATTTGGTCTCGGCATGGATGGTATTCCCCATACAGGCGCGGTAAATATTGCGCAGTACAAAATGAGGTTTGTGGGTCTCCATCGCAAATGCATGCGATAATGGGATGCTTTTCGATTCCGCAGTAACCAGTACGTCGTATGCGATACCCTCCATTTTCCGGGCAAGCGCTTTCGCGCAATCTTGAACCAATTCTGTGTCCCCGAGTATGTTCAGTACTGCAATCCGCAGACCTGGTAGGACTTTAAAAAGCCGCAGTTCTCAATACAATCCAGCAATTTCAATGGGAAGGAATTGCGGCCCATATACATTAGCTTGCATCTCCTCAGATATGGATAAGATTATCTCCCAAAATATTCCTTTTTTGATGTCTGAATTCGGGAGGAATTGCCTTCATGGTATCGTACTGAAAATTCATGTGCCTGGAGAAACTGGGAATATTATAGCCATATTTGATAGGGGTTGCTATAATAACCTTATGAACCAATACCAACCTTCTGTCCAATTGCTGTGTACTCAATGTGGGGGGGAATTGCACCCAGGAGAAGGTCAGGTATTTGTTGTATGTCCATATTGTGAATCAACAGTTTATCTAGATAAATCCCAGGTAGTTTTTCACTGGTCCCTTGCCCCAACGATGGATAAGGATCAAGCGCATGGCTCCCTGGCGCGCTGGATGGCGGGCAACCTTACGGTAAAGGATCTCGATCAGAAATCTGAAGTAACAGACCAGGTGTTTAATTACTTTCCCATGTGGTACTTTAAATTCCAGGATGATGAGGGACAGGATGTAATCAGACAATTTCCGGCTGCAGCCACCGCGGTTACGGAGATCGGACGTGTCAAAATACCAGTTGGGGACTTGCGAAAATATGATTCAACGCTGGATCCATTATCCCAATCCCCATCAGTTCCGCTGGAAACCGCGGTTGGCTGGCTCGCTAATCAGAATATTGGCCGAGACCAGATCTCGGAGCTGGCCCTGGTCCACATTCCGCTCTTTTTTTTCAAGTACAAATACCAGCAACTTATCTACAGCGCAGTCGTGGAAGCGGCCACCGGGGAGGTTTTTGCAAATATCTTTCCAGAAAAATCCGAATCACCTTACCGTCTGGTTAGCTTACTGTCTGCCCTGATCTTTCTGTGCCTAGCTACATTTCCAGTGATCGGGGCGGTGATCAATCGCATGGAAGGGTTTGGGGTGGGATTATTGATTTGTATAGGTTTGGGGTTGCTGGCAGCCCCATTATTATTTGTCTTTGCAATCTGGGTGGCAGCCAAAATATGAGCGAGAAAGATGCCCTGCATGGCTTAACTTGTGCCAATTGCGGTGGGACGGTGCCCATACCGGAGGGGCAGACGATCGTCAAATGTCCATTTTGCAACATGCGATCGCTGGTCCGGGGTGAGCGGGGCTTATTGCGTTACCAGGTTGACCTGCAAATTGATCGTCAGAAAGCCGAGGATATGGTAAGACGCTTTCTGATTGGCAACCAGGCGATAGCCAGACAGGCAGCGCAAAAATCACAAATCACCGAAGCTTTTGTTGTCTATCTCCCCTTATGGGCCATGTGGAGCCACGTACTGGGATGGGTTTTTGGGGAAAAGGAGGTCGGGAGTGGGGACGATAAGCGCTATGAAAGGCGGGAGGTGAATATTTCCAGTGAGATGAGCTGGAATGGTGCAGCAGCTGAAGTGGCTGAATTCGGAGTTGATTTTGTTTCCATCGATCAGGCTCCTTTAGTTCCGTTTGACGCAGATCAGCTGCATGCCAACGGAATGGTTTTTGAGCCGCTCGATTCAATCAGCGAAGCCGAGTCGGCTGGGAAAAATGAATTCAACCAGCGGGTAAACGAAACAGCAGATCTAGATCGAATATCACAGGTCTTTATTCGCCTGCTGAAACTGCGCATGGGCATGGTCTATTACCCATTGTGGGTTCTTCGCTACCGCTTCCGTGGACGCACTTTTCAGGTGGTGGTCGATGGGAGATTGGGAAAGGTCCTGTATGGCAAAGCGCCGGGTAATACGTATTATCGAGCAGCGGTTTTGATTGGTGGGATGGCCCTGGGTTCTTTTCTGGTGGTGGATATTTCTGCTCTGGTAGTTTGGTTTGCTATCCAACAGGAAGGGGACAGCATATTCGCATTAATCGTTCTGGGGTTTGCAATGGTTGGAATCGGGATCAGGATCATGCGCCAGGCTTACCGCCGCTTCCGCCACGGTGAAGAATACGAGTATCGCCAGCAGAAACCGAAAAAAGGCCGCTCCTGGATGGCCACAGCAGATCGGATATGGAAACTTTTGAGGTGAATATTGACTGCTCTGGTTGAGTTAATCCCGCTCCGATGCATACGTTGTGAAACGCCGGTGCCTGCAGAAGCTGGTCAGGTTGCCTGGTCCTGCAGCCAGTGCCATCAAGGCTTGCTGCTGGATGAAAACATTGGATTAACTGAACTGGCTATCCATTATGCAGGTCAAATTTCCCCAATACAAACGGGCCGGCCTTTTTGGGTCGTGCGCGGTCAGGTGAGCATGCAGAGAGAGTCAGAAAAAGGATGGTTTGATAGCAGCCAGCACCAGGCTGATCAGGATTGGGAAGATACACGCTTGTTTTTTACGCCGGCGTATAGTATTTCCCTGGATGAGATGTTGGACCAGGCGGTAAAAATGACTTCCAATCCGCCGGAGTTAACGGATGGAGATCCAAGATCATTTTTGCCAGTAACTCTCTCACCGGTTGACCTACCGGCACTGATCGAATATCTGATCCTTTCGGTGGAAGCGAGCCATAAAGACAAAATAAAAAAGATCGATATCTCGGTGGCGCTTGAGACGCCAGTGCTTTGGGTGCTGCCCTGAGCCATATTCCATTATTCGTGTTTATAAATAATCTGTAGGGTAGATCTGGTGTATCCTAGGGGTTTGTTGATTGGTTTGCCGGTCCTGCTAGCCCTGATTGCCTGCAACCCTACCGCCCAACCCGGGTCTGGTTACGCGAAGAGCGGAACACATGCGACCTCGAGCTTCAACCCGCTGGCGGGCGCAACCCCTGATCCAATCTGGTACCAGATTTTTTTTACCGAACCGGATTCTCCATCTTCAAGCACACTGCGCGGGGGTCCGGATGCCCACCTGGCAGAGGCGATCCACCAGGCGCGACTGAGCGTGGACATCGCCATGGACAGCCTGGATTTGTGGAGTCTGCGAGATGCCCTACTGGCCGCCCACCGCAGGGGGATAGCAGTGAGGGTGGTCATTGAGAGTGAAGGATTGGAATCAGCAGAAGCTCAGGAGCTGCAGGAGAACGGCATTCAGGTGGTTGATGACCGCCAGGAGGGGTTGATGCACAATAAATTCGCCGTAATCGACCGGCTGGAGGTCTGGAGTGGATCAATGAACTTCACCCTGAACGGCGCTTACCGCAGCGATAACAACCTGATCCGCATCCGTTCAGCGGATATTGCCAAGGACTACCTGGTTGAATTCGAGGAGATGTTCCTCGACCATCAATTCGGTCCAGATTCGCCTGCCAATACACCGCTGCCCATGGTGAATGTGGACGGAACACCAGTTGAGGTCTATTTTTCTCCAGATGACGGCACAATGGAAAGAGTGATCGAACTCGTTAAGAGCGCTCAGGAAAGTGTGCTTTTCATGGCATATTCGTTCACCGATGACGATCTCGCTCTGGCGATGATAGAGGCCCAGAATTCCGGAATCGAAGTTGCGGGCGTGATGGATAAAGCCCAGGCTCTGGGTAATACCGGTGGGGAGTACCCGAATCTTCTGGAGGGCGGAATCGATGTGCGCCTGGATGGGAATGCGAAGAGCATGCATCATAAGGTGATCATTATTGATGGGCAGATCGTGGTTACGGGTTCTTACAATTTCAGCAAGAGCGCCAAAACCCGCAATGATGAGAACACCCTGATCCTGCACAGCCCGGAGATCGCTGAGCTATACATAAAAGAATTCGATCGAGTTTGGGAAATAGCGGAAAAATAAAATTCTGAAAAATATCGGATCAGTGTTGCAGAAATTGATCACTCCAAGGTTTTTCTTCCTAGTTTTCGTTTGGCTCAATCTTGTCATTTTCAGATTTCTCATTCACTGTCAATCCTTTCCCTTTGATGACCTGTCCTCCCTGGATGGTAAGTCACCCTTTACGCTGAGATTGGCTATATTATGTCAGGCTGCAATACCGATTCCACCAGCGTTGCCGCTTATAACCTGGTTAGGTGTTATCTGCTCCTGCCAGGTCTGTATTTTTGTGCTATAAATAATAACTAACAGGAGTCAATACTCCTGCAAAACAGCAAGGGTGATGTAAGTAAAACGAAAGCAATTCC
>JALHTN010000009.1 GCA_022865865.1 Anaerolineales bacterium | reverse complement strand
GGTTTAAGCGAGCCGAGCTGTAAAGTACCAATTCTAACGCGAATGATTTTAACCACGGGTAATCCAATCCGGTTTCCAATCTCGCGTATCTGCCGTTTCCGTCCTTCACCCATGATTACTCTCAACCAGGCTCCTTTTCCTTTAAAACTCTCCAACCAAACCTTTGCGGGAGAGGAACGATAGCCATCTTCTAGAACGACGCCTCGGCGCCAGGTCACCAATTGCTCATCTTCAGGATGGACAGCAACCAGTACTTTGTATTCCTTCTGGTGACCATACCGGGGATGAGTTAAACGATTGGTCAATTCCCCATCATTGGTTAGAAGTATCAAGCCCTCACTATCCGCATCCAATCTGCCAACCGGGTACAGGCGTCCAGTTTCATCAACCAGGTCGCGAACCGTCTGTCGTCCTTCAGGTGAGCTGGCTGCAGAGATCACACCACGTGGTTTGTAGACCGCGATGTACTTTATAGATTCGGGCGCGCGGACTGGTTGACCTATAAATTCTATGCGATCAATTTCGGGATCAGCTTTCATACCAAGGGTCGCGATCTGACCATTAACTGTTACTTGACCTTTGGATATGAATTCTTCACATACGCGTCGTGAGCCGTATCCTGCGCGGGCAAGAATTTTCTGTAATCGATCTTCCATAATGATTTACCGGATGTTAATTATAATCGAGAGGATTTATGAGTGTCTACAATCTGACTAGGTCTCGCTATTAATTCCATCTATATGGTTCTCTTCTGATTCAAGAGGAGGCAATTCAGCCAGTGAATTAAGACCGAATTGTTGCAAGAATTCTGGGGTAGTGGCATACAAGATCGGCCGACCCGGTCCTTCTGCTCTACCAATATCTTGGATTAAACCTTTGTGGAGGAGATTTTTCACCACTCCGTCACTGTTGACTCCCCGGATGCTATCGACCTGGGGTCGTGTTACGGGCTGCTCGTAAGCTACGATAGATAGGGCCTCCAACGCAGCTTGACTCAGATAGCTGCTGATTTCAAGTCCCAGGAACCGCTCAATAGTTTCAGCAACATGAGGCGTTGTTGTTAGTTGGATCTTTCCAGCGTGTCGCTGAATCCGCAAACCTCGCTCCTGGTAATCATCGCCCAATTGCTGTAGAACTGCCTCAACTTCAGCATCTGAAATTTCTAATGCGGAAGCCAACTGGGATATGCTCACAGCAACCGGAGCGACAAATAATACAGCCTCTAGGCTGGCTTTCAATTCACGAATGTTTTGGATTTGATCAATATCGGACATGCTATAATCAGTCCTTGAATAAATTAATGTTCCCAAAGAGACAAAGAAGTAAAAATATCATGAAACAATATAAAATGATGGTTCTTATTATATTCGTATTAGTGCTTAGTTCGCTAGCCTGCAACCTCGGTTTTGGTAAACCTGCAACACCAGAATTCGAGCTTCCCGTGATTACACAAGCATTGGATAATTCGGCAAATAATCTGGCTGGACCCGGCCTAGATACAGAAATCCAAGGAATTCCGCACCTTGAAATCACAGAAAATCAGCTGGCTTCTCTCATGGAGGACGAGCTTGAGCAGCGTGTTGGTGATCAGATCACCAATCTCCAAGTATACTTGCGAAACGGGCAAATCCAAATATTAGGAGATTTGAATACCCAAGGGATATCTGCGCCGGCTAAAGTGGTTTTTGACGTTAGTATTGATCCCGTGGGACGACCGATATTAAGTATTATATCTTCAAGTATAGGACCTTTCCCCATCCCTGGGGATCTGGTTGCTGAGGTTGAAGTATTGATCAACAAGGCATTTCAAGAAAAAGTCCTCACCTTGGCACCTAATATGCACATTGATAATATCGTCATCCAGGAAGGGATCATGACGATATACGGTCATTCAAAATAGTTAATCCGGATGGGAACTAACTTCCCTAAACTCAAACTTCTCTTCTTCATACTGGGGGTAAGCGCGATATATCTTTCGGCATGTGCTGCCCCTCAGGTAACCGAAGGGGTGATAACGGTAATAATCACTGCTGATGGAGAAGAAATATCAGTTGAAGTTCCAGCTGGCAGCACGGTTGATAGTTCCTTGAGAGCTGGGGGCATCATCTTGGGAACCCTGGATCGCACCGATCCCCCGCTCTATACAGTTTTGAGTGATGGCTCAAAAATCCTGGTTGTTCGCATTGAAGAGGAATTCATCATTGAACAAGAAGTTATCCCTTTCGAAAGTCAGGTTGTTCGAAACGAATCCCTTCCAGATGGGCAGGAATATTGGCTTCAACTCGGTGAAAATGGGCTGCGGGAAATTACAATCCGTCAGCTTTTCGAAGATGGTGTGAAAATCTCCAGCAATCCTGTAAAGTCAGTCATTGTTCAGGAACCAATGCCTCAGATAAAGATGGTTGGTGTTCAGAGAGCGTTTATACCATTCGATATTCCTGGCAGACTTGCTTACCTGGTAGATGGGGATGCCTGGATAATGGAGGATACAACAGGAAACAGGATCCAATTAATTTCTACTGGAGATCTTGATGGTCGCATTTTCTCACTATCACCGGATGGTGAATGGTTGTTATTTACTCGCAGTGATGAAGATCAAGATATCATCAACACTCTTTGGGCTGTGCCTGTTGATCCAGAGGCGGGAGATGAAATTGATCTTGACGTGAGCAATGTAATTCATTTTGCGGATTGGAACCCAGGATCACAATTCACAATAGCGTATTCCACGGTTGAACCGCGACCCGGCGCACCAGGATGGCAGGCAAACAATGATCTTCAGGTGCTCAGTTTTTCCCCCTCTGGATTTATCCGCCAACAGCCTGAAATCCTCGAAACAAATTCAGGTGGATTATACGGTTGGTGGGGGACCGAATTTAGCTGGTCACCGGATGGGTCAAATATGTCTTATACAAGACCAGATGAAATTGGGCTTGTAGATTTTGAAACTAACGAGCAGATGCCTCTTAAACAGTTTGCTCCGGTACAAACATTTAGTGACTGGGCTTGGGTTCCTGGTATTTCTTGGAGTCCTGAAGGTGATTTATTGTACGGTATTGACCATGTTCCACCAGCTGAATCTCAACAATACGATTTAGATGTCATACCTTTGGGAGATGGTGATCCTTTAGTGCTGATGCCTGAGGTCGGGATGTTTTCTTACCCGGTTCCATCTCCTGTATCGGAATTAGCCTCTGGAGAACTTGCCCATCAGGTTGCTTATCTCCAGGCGCGGTTCCCATATCAAAGTGAAACCAGCCGTTATGATCTTGTAGTTATGGATCGCGATAGTTCCAATAAAGAGCGATTATTCCCACCTGAAGGTGCTGAAGGCCTTCAACCCCAGGAAATCGTTTGGTCTTCGGGAAAGCTTGATGAATCTGGATTTTACGCCATTGGACTCATCTACCAGAATAATCTCTGGATCGTTGATAGTGTAACTGGTGAGGCCTGGCAGATCACTGGAGACGGATTAACCAGCCGCATCGATTGGAAATGATGGATCGATGTTTATCTCATTACTGAAAGGAATTTAATGAGCAATATTACAGGTTGTCAAGGAATGTATTAATGAGAATTCTCATAACAGGTGCTGCAGGTTTTCTTGGTTCGAATTTATGTGATCTGCTGATAGCTAGAGATCATGAAGTTATCGGGATGGATAATTTCATCACTGGCAGCCCCGATAATTTAGCCCATCTGGCGGGCAATGAAAAGTTTTCATTCATCCGGCATGATGTCTCCAATTTTATTTTCGTCCCCGGCAAGATCGATGCTGTAATGCATTTTGCTTCTCCCGCCAGCCCAAATCCAAATTCCCGATTTGGTTATTTAAACCTGCCCATTCAAACTTTAAAAGCAGGCGCGCTGGGCACCCATAACACCTTGGGCTTGGCCCGATCGCAGAAAGCCAAATTCATCCTGGCGTCTACAAGTGAGATCTACGGCGACCCGCTTGAGCATCCCCAGACAGAAGCTTATTGGGGTCACGTCGATCCGATTGGTCCCAGGTCTGTGTACGACGAGGCCAAGAGATTCGCGGAGGCCTTGACAATGGCATATCATCGCTTTCATAATGTGGATACCCGTGTGGTGCGCATTTTTAATACCTATGGGCCTCGTATGCATTTAGACGATGGCCGGGTGGTACCAAATTTCTTACAACAGGCAATACAAAACCAGGCACTAACCGTTTATGGTGATGGTTCTCAAACCCGCAGTTTTTGTTATGTGGATGATCTGATTGAGGGAATATATCAATTATTGCAGTCAGATGAACATCAACCAGTAAATATCGGCAACCCGATAGAGACTACCATCTTGGAATTCGCTGAATCAATTAACAGGATAATTGGCAATCAAGCGGGGATCATTTACCGGCAAGACGCGCGTGGTGAGGGAGATCCTCAACAGCGTCGACCGGATATCTCACGGGCAAAGGAACTCCTCGGTTGGGAACCCAAAATCAATCTTGAACAAGGTTTGGCGAAGAC
The DNA here is from genome assembly GCA_022865865.1 of Anaerolineales bacterium. The sequence continues at coordinate 305 of JALHTN010000009.1, read as the reverse complement.
AATCCCTTATTTTCAGGAAAAGATGGGGCTGGCGTGACGTTTACTTCAATCATCACTAATCCACGCGAGCGTACCCGGTTTTTCCGCTTTGCAGCGGTTGGGATCTTTGGTGCTGTAGTTGATTTTGGAACATTTAACCTACTTACGAATTTTGTTGGGTTAAGCGCTGTATGGGCTAGTGTTTTTTCATTTATCGCTGCGATAATCAGCAATTTCACCTGGAATCGCTACTGGACGTATCCAGATTCGAGATCAAAACCTCTCGGGCGGCAATTATTCCAATTCTCTTTTGTAAGCATCCTCGG
>JALHTN010000008.1 GCA_022865865.1 Anaerolineales bacterium | reverse complement strand
GATTGTTGCGGTTTGAGTACTGGTGGGTGTATCGGTAGCAGTGGGGGATTGTGTGCTGGTCGCAGTGGCTGTCGAGGTGGGAGTGCTCGTCGCAGGCACGGTGGGTGTTGGTGTACTAGTTGGCGAATAAGTCGCTGTGGGTGTGATTGTTGCGGTTGGAGCACTGGTGGGAGTATTGGTCTCAGTGGGTGGTGGTGTGTTGGTTGCAGTCCCTGTCAATATAAGAGTAATTGTTGCAGTCGCAGTGGGTGTTGAACTCGATGCCGGCGTGGGAGTGCTTGCCGCAGAGGGGGGAGGAGTGCTGGTCGCAGTCGCTGTTAATGGAGGAGTACTAGTCGCGGTTGGAGTAGGTATTGCTGTCGGTGTACCAGTGGGTGTATCGGTAATGACCGCTGGTGTTGTGCTGGTCGAAGTGGGTGTTGGCGTATTAGTTGCTGTGGGTGTGATTGTTGCGGTTGGAGTGCTGGTGGGTGCATCCACCCCGGGTGCAGAATTTTTTGGAGCTTTTGTTGGCTTTGGTGTTGCCGATCGTGGAACAGGCACATTGGTAGGCAAATTTCTTGGAATACCGGTGGGTTTTGCAGTAGCAACTTGAGTAGGCCTGTCTGTGGCAGGACTTGTTGGTGTAACGTCAACATTATTGGTTGGCCGCGGGGTATAAGTGGGGAGAATCGTGAAATTCGAGGTGGGCGTTACAGCGGGAGAATTCGACGGACCTCCGAAATTTGGTGTTATGGTAGGCACCGGTGTAAGCAGATTGTTTGCAACCGCTGTGGCTCGATATGCAATATCCTGTGCCGACGGGTCTCGATCCAATAAGACCTCTTTTATCAGCGAGAGGTTGACTTTTTGAAAGCGGAACAAAGGAGCATCGGCACTGTAATCTCCAACATTGGAGGCATGCATCGGGATGGGTAAAAATTCCTCACCCGCTGAGCCGCCGATTCTAAGAATTAATGACAATGCACACACAAAAATGCTGGCGAACTGAAAAAGAACAATTATCAGGAGCTCTCGACGTTTATGCTTTCGTTTTACACTCTGATTTGAGTTCTCATCCATGTATGATTCAATAATCCAGTACTACTTAATCACATTACCAAGCTAAGAAAAACCCATCTCCGTTTGCTGCAAGGGCTTAGGATGCGGGTTTATCGGCAAGCAATGTAGTGAAAACAATGAGAAATGCATCAACCACCTTTGGATCAAAATGTGTGCCTCTGTTATCTTCAATATACTTAAGTGCGGTCTCTGCAGGCAGAGCCTTTCTATAAGGACGATCTGAGCACAGGGCATCCCACACGTCAGCAATGGCGAATATACGCGCCTCAAGGGGGATTTCCTCACCCGCAATGCCCCTGGGATATCCAGTCCCATCCCATTTCTCATGATGGCAATAAGGAATGGCTAAGGAAGGTGCTAAGTAGGAAATTCTATTGAGCATTTCATATGCGTAAATTGGGTGCTTTCTCATCTCTATCCATTCATCATCATCCAGGGAAGCAGGTTTTTTTAAGATCGAATCTGGAATTGCCATCTTTCCAATATCGTGCATCAGCGCGCCACGGCGAATATGGACCAGTGCCTCATTACCGATTTCCATCTGGCGCGCGATCAGTAAAGTCAGATCTGTGACCCGCAAAGTATGACCTTCAGTTACGTTGTCGCGCAGCTCCAAGGCTTTACACCAGCCTTCAATGGTCCTGTCGTATGCCTGGAGGGTATCTTCATGGGCACGGATCAATTCAGATTTAGAGTGTTGAAGTGAGCTAACCATCTGGTTAAAAGACTTCGCTAAGGCGCTAACTTCATCATTGCCTTTGGGTGTGACTGAGATATCCAGATTCCCGGCAGCTACTTGAGATGAGGCATCCACGACCTTGAGTAAAGGTTTCGTAAAACGATCAGCGGTAAATAAACCTACTGCGATGATGAACAAGAAGGCAGTGGTTACAAAGCCAAATATTTCGAAACGGGTCGTATTGCTGGCGCGCACCAGCATTGTCTTCGCTAATGAGGTAGCGATAATGCCGACATCTATACCGGACCGAACCTCAAGCGGCGCGTATAGACCTTGATAGGGGATATTCGCAACGGCAAGTTCCTGCATATAACTTTCTTTATCCTGGCGAGAGATGATCCCACTTAACGTTTCCGGGTTTAATTGGGATCCCGATTCGATGAACGTGGTAGTGATCTCCTGACCCTCCAAATCATATATTGTCACCTGGGAGAGCGTGGTAGCTCGAATTTCCTCGGCGATTTTGGAGAGAGAATCACCCACCAAAACTACACCCACCAGTTCTTGATCTTGATCGAGAACTGGTCCGGAAACATATAAGTAATCTCCCCAATCTGCTAATGCAATATCTGCATACTTATCACCCAGATCATCCAGATTTTGATCACGTACCTGGTTGACGATATGCCAATCTTGTAAGGAGCGATCACCTCGAGAGACATCATATTCCTCGAGCAGACCACCTTCACGGTGTCTCAGCGATAATACGGTCTCGCCATTCAAGTCAACGATCTCGAGTGCATCAATCGCGGCATTCAAGAGAATTGGATAAGCGATCTCACGCAGCGCTTCAGCATTGCCGTCTCTCAATGCTGTCTCAGTACCTTCAGTATGGGCTACCAATCTGAGGGTTTCCAGGAGCTCGTCTTCTTCTTTCACCATCCACTCAGCAGCAATTTTGCCGGTCTCCAATAACTGGTTGGTGAATCTTTCTTCAATTGTGTCAAATACGATCCGGGTTACGATGTATGCCCCCATCACTGCTATGATAAGGGCCAAGATAAGATAAGGCAAAGTAACCTTCATCCGGATTGGAAATCGAATTCCAGCAGCTTCTTCAGATAATTTATTTGCTCTGGTGTCTGTTGGACCAAGTCCTAGCGAACCAGGAATAGCAAATTCGGGTGCTTCGAACCTTGCCAAATTATCATCAGGGCTTAAGCGATCAAAATTTCCAGCTATGCGCATGGAATAGCTCCTTGAATTTCATTTTATTTGATCGATAACAAATGCCTGTCTCGATTATTGTCCCCGCCGAATTGAGTGATGATGGTGAAATGTTAGAAGTCCGCCCTCATTTCTTCCCATTCTAAGTTATTGAACAGAAGAAATTAGGTCTGACCTCCAAGGCAGTGCGTGTACCGGCAGGATAGAACCGATTGGATCTGCTCAGGCCATTTTTCCACCCTGAATCTTAGCCTGTACCGATTGGTAAATTCCTTACAAAAAGAATAGCTCACAAAAGCAAGAATTTGGGCAAAGGATTGACAATGAATCAAAATTCTGACCTTTACCAGCTGGTATAAGGTCAGAACGAAAATTTTGAACTAATTAGGACCTTAATCCTGTTCCCCCAGTAAATCATTTAATACATTCTGCATATTTTCACGGTATGTCTGGATTGCCTGCCGACCATCGTCCGTTAGCCGAATCAGGGTGCGAGGGATGCGGTCAATAAACTCCTTTGTGATGGCGACATAGCCAGCCTCTTCGAGCTTGCGCAGGTTTACAGATAAATTGCCGCGGGTTATCCCCGTCTGGCGCATAAGGAAGGTAAAATCGGTACTCTCGACGATTGAAAGGTAAGCCATGATTTTTAGACGGGTTGGCGCATGGATCAATGGATCGATATCAGCGATAGGCTGTAATTCTTCTGGGGAGGATTCTTTTTCACTCACGGGAACCCTTCTCAGAGGCGATTGGGTACTTGCGTAAGAATCGAATCAGCAGCCAGATGCCAACCGCTTCGATCAGCAATCCAGTGGTTAAGACATAGATTGGCGGATTTACACCAAGCCAGGATCCGGCTGCAAAGATACCGATGATCAGTGCTGCATAAGCATACAGGCGTCTGATACCAGTCAGCAAAGCTGCACCTGCACAGCAGAGGGCAGCGATACTCCCTATAACCAGCATGTGATATTGTCTAAACCACGTAAGCCAATCAGTCAGTTGAGGAGACAAATTGTCTGAGCCGCCGACCAAGTACACGATGGTTCCGAGAAGGAAAATAAACAGGAGGACAGCCACAGCTACACCAATGAACATTTTGGTGTTTGATGTGGAAAATTTGACATAACCGATCCGGGGCACAGTGATGCGATTCTTAAAGGGTACATAGAAGATGATCGGCATCCAACCCATGAAAAGGAATGCCGAATTATCTAATGCCATATTAAGACCAAAACCGATAAACCCTAGACCAAAGATGATATCGATCAGTCCATCCTGGTGGTAAGACTCGTAAGTCCTCTGCTGCAGTTTTTTGAAATCCTGTTCCTGTGACATTTATTTTCTCCAAAACTAAATAAGTTGCGATAGTATACTAGTTTATAATATAAACTTATTTAGAAATATTATACAGGATATTAAAAACTTGTCAAGAGATCAATTCACAAAAAGATTTAGATGGACTCCCCCAAGGTGAATTTCTCAGATGTAAAATTTGGAGCAGATAATCTTAATTACCCAGCTGCTGCCTTTCGCAATTGAGCAAGATTTTCCGCAACACTGGCGTGTGTGTTGAAGATGCTGGAGCCCGCCACCAATACATTGGCACCTGCGAAAACCACTTCTGCCGCAGTTGACGTGTTAATGCCCCCATCCACTTCCAGGTCAACATGTTCGAGATTGCTTTCTTGAAGCAAGCGATGCAGCTGGGTAATTTTACTGGTGGAGCTCGGCAGATAAGCCTGACCCCCGAAACCTGGTTCGACTGACATGACCAATACTAAATCGACTTCCCCAAGTACATGCTCCAGAGTCACCAATGGCGTCCCTGGATTGAGGGTGATACCAGCTTTTAGACCCAGGTTTTTGATCTGCTGAATAGTGCGGTTCAAGTGAGGGCAGGTTTCAACATGCACGGTTATCAAGTCCACGCCAGCTCTGGAAAATTCAGGGATCATTCTTTCAGGCTCTTCAATCATCAGATGGGCTTCCAATAATGCACCAGCCTGCTGGACGAGCGGTTTAATAGCAGCCACAACCAGCGGGCCAAAAGTTAGGTTGGGCACAAAGCGACCATCCATCACATCGACGTGAATCCGCTCAGCACCCGCCTGTAAGGCTTCATTAATCTGCTCACCGAGCCGGGTCAAATCGGCAGTGAGAAACGAGGGAGAGATTTCAACGGGCATTATTTTCGCTCCTTGATCTGGATTCCATCTTTCCCAGAAATAATGACCAAATCAGCCATATCCAGAAATAAGCCATGTTCAACAATACCAGGCCGGTCCGCAAGGACTCTGGCCAGTCCATATGGATCAGGGATGCCATCCGCGAACCAGCAGCGTACAAGGTAGTTCTCATTATCTGTCACCACCGGCTCCCCATTTGGCTCAAGCCACAATTCTGCCTGGCAGCCAAGGCTATTGAGCCAACGCACCTGGACACCAAATTCATAGCGCACGATCTCAACCGGCAGCGGACCATGCCCCAAGCGCGGCACCAATTTCGTGTCATCTGCGATGACGAGAAAAGTATCAGCATGGGTTTCAACGATCTTCTCACGAAGCAATGCCCGACCGAGACCTTTGACAAGATTGAGGTTTGGATCGATCTCGTCAGCCCCATCCACCACCAAGTCAAGTACGGGTACAGCAGATTCCAGCGACAGCTTAGCTAAGGATACAAGGGGGATGTCCTGCATACGCGCAAGCTGGGCAGTTCCTTGCGAAGTGGGCACCCCAACGACATCCGTTAGCTCCCCAGAGCGCAGTTTTTCAGCCAACATCTTGATGAAATAGGTTGTAGTGGTACCGGTGCCCAACCCGAGGACCATACCATTTTGAACATAAGCCAGTGCCTGGTTGGCAGCCTGCTGCTTGAGGTTCATCCACTTGCTCCACTGTGTGAGGAAATCATGCTTGATTGCACCACCATAGTATAACGTCAGATGTGTGGATTTTCACGGCTGGTATGGACCAGGAAAATGCCAGCTAAAACTGCCAACCCGCCTAATATCTGTCCAATCTCCAACGATTCACCCAATAGAAAAATCGCCAGGAGAGCCGTGACAACGGGTTGGCCAAGCATAGTTGGTGCAACCAGCGAAGCCGGCAAATGACCCAAGGCATAACCCACTGCCAGATAGCCTCCCGTTTGGGATAACAAAGCCGCACCCAGAAAAGCCAGATAGCTTTGCAGTGGGTAACCTGTAATCGGCATACCAAATCCGAGGCTGATCAGGAGCAAGCAGATGGTGCTGACCAAACCAACGATCCAAATATATGACAGTGTATCCCAATTGACACGCCCCCGCTGGGTCACGAGAAAATAACCCGCATAAAAAACACCTGCAATGATCGCCAGCAGGTCACCAATTCCAAGAGATGGATTGCGCAGGATATCGGAACCCAATACGATGGCAGCCCCCGCGAGAGTGAGTAATAAACCCAACCAAAAAGCTATCTTCAAGTGCTCATTCCAAACCACCCAAGCAAACAGGGCTACCCACAAAGGAGCTGTGTTCCCCAACAGGGTAGCATTTGCAGCGGAAGTGAAATTAACTGATGTACTCCAGAAGCCTTGATCAAGGGCGGTTAATACCCCTCCCAAGATCGGAAAAATCAAGATCGCCCAGGTGATCTTCACCCCCGTTCGGCGACGAAGCATGAAAAAGGGGATCAAAATCAGGGTCGATAGACCGATTCGGTAGAACCCCATTACCGGGCCAGGCGCATTCGCCCAGCGCACAAATAATGCTGAAAATCCCAGTGCGACCACCCCAAACCCAAGCGCAAAATAAGATAGCCAAGGTCGACTCGTAGATGAAGTTAATGATGAGGAAGTCATGGTAATCGAGAATGTTTAATGTTAATGAATTCGTTTTAAGATTAACTTTGCGGAATCTTAAAGATCGCGGTATAATACCGCTCTCCAGTAATCTCCCATATGGGGGGTGTTATCGAACGACAAACCTCTTCGAAGCGAGTGAGGATGAAAGCCAAGATACTTTGGATTGAGGGAAATCGGGCCTTTGGCCCGTATTTTATCCCAGATTTACGAAAAAAAGACTTCACAGTCGAAATAGTATCAACTGGCAATGCGGCCAACCAGTATCTGTCGGAAGCTAAATTTGACCTGGTAGTACTCAATGCGGCCACATTACGCACAAGCGGGAAGCGGATCTGCAATGATATTCGCAGCAGCTGGGAAAAGCTTCCCATCCTGATGATCGCCAATCCGGACAAACCGGTCTCCAAAGATGTTGGTGCCGATGTCTTACTCGAACTCCCGTTTACCATTCGCAAGCTGGTCAATCGAATCAATCCTTTACTGCCTCATTCCAGCAGCAAAGGACTGCGCGCGGGACCCATCCATCTTGATTTAGAACGCCGCATTGTCCGCTGTTTGGAAAAAGAATCCCACCTGACACCCCGATTAACCAGCTTGCTGCAGATCTTTATGGCACATCCCAATGAGGTGCTGGTAAGGGAAGATATTTTCCGCAAGATTTGGAGTACAGAATACACCGGGGACACTCGCACATTGGATGTGCATATCAGCTGGATCCGCCAGGCGATTGAACCAAATCCTCGCAAACCGCTTTTCTTGATCACCATCCGTAGTGTAGGCTACAGGCTGGACATCTAACGCTCACTCAGATCCCTTTTTCCACAAAAGCCTGCAGGGTATCAAGATAATATTGGGGTAATCCGATATCGTACCGGCGACCTTCCATGATCAACCCCAAAAAGCCCTCATCACGCCGCAGGCTGTCAAGGGCTGAAGTGAGCTGGAATTCCCCACGTTCCCGCACATTATTTTCAATATGCTCTTCAAGATATTCAAAAATCTGAGGCTTGATGATATACAATCCAAACACAGTCAGGTACTCATCAGCCGCTAAACCCGGCACCAACAAATTATTGCGGGCATAATCAATGGTGGGTTTTTCTGCAAATTCGGTTACGTTCAGCAAGCGTTCTTCATCCATCCAGACACCAGCGACGGTACCAAAATTCGCAATCTGATCTTCAGGCGTACGGCGCAGTCCCAGCACATTGATGCCATGCTGCTGATAGGCGTCCAACAACTGCTTGGCACATGAATTTCCATCGCTTGAGCGGTATAAGTGATCACCGAGCATGAGCAGGAAAGGTTCATCCCCAATCGCTTCCCGAGCACTGTAAACTGCATGACCGAAACCCTGCTGAGTTTGCTGGGTGACAAAAGTGACCCGGCGACCAATTTCGAGAAGGCGCTGGGCATATTCCTGAAAGTGAGGGGGTAATTTGTTGTAATTTTCGATCGAGACCTGGGCGTTGAAAAAGGAGTGGAAATCCTCCAAATCATCTTCTTGAACGATGATAATCACCTCTTCCAGACCCGCATCCAGCGCTTCTTCGACGATTAATAGAATCGCGGGTTTCGCGATTCCATCCTGATCGATAATTGGAAACAGCTCTTTCTTGGTTGCTTTTGTGGCGGGAAAGAGGCGTGTCCCGAATCCTGCAGCGGGGATGACAGCCTTGCGGACTTGCTGACCAGGACGCAGGGTTAACTCCAGGCACTCTACGCCAAGATCCCGTTCCAGGATTTCAATTACCGCTTGCTGATCAGCCAAACTGCGAGCGATGAATTGGGCAGTACCATCACCCTGAGAACCAACACCCTTTCCACCCCAAATGTGGGGTTTGAGCGGTTCATGTTCCAATACTCTATGTAATACTGGTGCGGAGAGTTCTTCCGGGCAGACGGGTATCGCGTAGCGATCGAAGAAAGATTGCGCTTCACCCATCAGTTTGCCCAGGTGCTCTCCTTCTGAATTGCTTAATAATTCGACTGCTTGTTGAGTAACCCGCTTGTTAATGGGACCGAGCAATTCCTGAACACCACGTTCAAGATCATTCTCCGCAAATGGGTAGCAGCGATTCAGGCGATTAAGGATCTCCATGGTATCTTTCTCGGCACCTAAATCAACCACAACAAAATATAATTCTTCTTCTACCTGCAGTTCAATGGTATCCAGGCGGTCTCCATCAAAAATCATCAGCACCGGGCGATTACCAAAGGCACACCCTTGATCCATACGACCACAACGGGAGGGTGTGGTGATCTCTCCCATATATGCCAGCTCCATTTCCCCGCGAATGGTCAATTTTAAGTCATAAATGTGGTTAAACGCCCTGGCTGCCAATACACATATGGCTGCGCTTGAGGACAAGCCCTTCTTAACCGGCAGGTCTGTTTTATAGTTGTTGATCACCAGACCGCGCACATGGTAATTGGTCTGCACCTGGTAGGCAACACCAGCGATGTAGCTCCAAAAACCCCCTTTTTGAGCCTCCTCCAGCAGCGTATTCGGCTCCATCGGAATTTCATATGGACCGACTTTTTCACCCTCCGGTGATGTTGAAGTGAGGATCAGGGATGTTGGGTGGGGTTCTACTTCGGCATAAATGCCCTGATCCGTTCCAGTGATCAGGGTGTAACCTTTTTCGACATCGGCATTGATGCGCCGATAGCCACCAGCCCAATCAGAATGTTCTCCAAAGATACAGATGCGACCTGGTACGAATAGTTTCATGATATCACCCCGGAATTACAATTTGGGTCTGCTCGCCGTCAATCTTCACTAAGCGGACAGCAACGCTTTGTTCTTTAATGGGTTGGGGAAGTTTCAATTCAGCGGGAATGGAATGCTTTTTTCGCGGGCGTACAGCTTGCCTCGCACTGCGAAAGGTCTGGCCGTCCCAATCCGGATCAACCTCCCAGTAGTCGAGTTCATCTATGAACGCTGGGTTGAGCTTCAGTACTTGATCGGAAAGCTGGATATCTCTATCCTGACCAACATTTCTCTTCATCTCAACGCTTGTTTCGATCTTCAAATTAAATGGATGATCAGAGCCAGAGACATGTCTGGAGCGAGTTGTATGCACCGCCCGCCATGAAACATCACTTGCAATGAATCGCCGCCCATGCTGAGATGCGACCATGGATGTCGTGCCTGCCCCGCAAAAGAAATCTGCAACGATATCACCAGGATTGGAGCTGGCCAAGATTATGCGCTTCATTAGAGCTTGCGGCTTTTGCGTTGGGTAGCCGGTACGTTCGTTGTGCAGACGGGCAACCACAGGGAAGTACCACCAATCTTCAGGAACTTTACCCCGCTCCAGATCGGGGATTTTTCCGAAACCGGCTTTGGGCGAGGAAGCAAAAGTCTTGATGGTATTTGGGTTATAGGGTTCCCGCACAGCATCAACATTGAATGTGTAAGTCGGGCTTTTGGAATAAGCCAGGATGGTATCATGCTTTCGGTTGAAAGCACTGCGAATGGGTGAGGGACCATGATAGACCCAGATTATTTCATTAAGGATACGCTCAGGTCCGAAGATCTCATCCAACAGCAGACGGGCGTAATGGTCTGCATGCCAGTCGAGATGCAAATACAGAGTACCATGCTGGGCCAATAAGCGGTACATGAGCTGCAGGCGTGGATAGAGCATATCCAGATATGCTTCGATATTGGGCCAGTGATCGGGATAACCATCAGCAAGTTGCCACTCTTGAGGACGTCTGGAATCTTCGTCTCGACCAACCCTGACCGGGTATCGACGATTTGTAAAAAAAGGTGGATCCGCGTAGATTAAATCAATCTGCCCTTCATATTTCGGCAGCAATGCTGACATGATCGCCAAATTATCCCCCAGGATGAGCTGATTTTCTGGGAATCCATCCGGGTAATTGTTACCCTGTGGATAAACAATAGCATCCAAGCGCAGACTGGCGGGCACTGGTTGGAAAGTGGTTTTTGAATCCCAGTTGAGTGAAGGCATAGGTTTTGAATATGGCAAGAACTCCTTTTCTCATCCTTGCCATACACTAAATATTACTTTTGAAATTTCTCCTGCAGAATTTCCGCCAGAGTTGGCTGACCAATCTCCTGAAGTTCGTAGCGCACTCGCTGGCTGGGCTTATTGATTTTCAGCAATCCAGCCAGGTTAATCGGTGTTCCAATGACCACCATTTCAACATCAGCATTATTGATGGTCTGCTCGAGCTCGCGCATCATCTCATCACCATAACCCATTGCCGGTAAGATCGCACCAGTGCTGGGATACTTGCGGTATGTTTCGAGGATCGATCCCACTGCGAAGGGGCGTGGATCGACGATTTCAGCCGCACCGAAACGCCTGGCTGCCACCCAACCGGCGCCATATGCCATCCCCCCATGCGTCAGGGTGGGTCCATCCTCGACAACCAAAACCCGTTTATCACGAATCGCAAGGGGATCATCGACGAACAATGGTGAAGCAGCTTCAATGATCGTGGCTGTGGGATTGAGATGGTGGAGGTTTTGGCGAACTACCAGCACATCCTCTGCTGCGGCCATGTCAACTTTATTTATTACAAACACATCAGCAGCCCGCGCATTGGTCTCTCCAGGGTGGTAAGTCAATTCATGCCCCGGACGAAGGGGATCGGCAACCACAATGTGCAGGTCGGGTGTGTAGAACGGCAGGTCGTTGTTGCCACCATCCCACAAAATGATGTCTACCTCTTCTTCGGCCTGGCGTAAAATCCGCTCGTAATCTACTCCTGCATAAACCAGCACCCCATTATCAATATGTGGTTCGTATTCCTCCCGCTCCTCGATGGTGCAATCATGCAGATCAAGATCGTCGTAATCAGCAAAACGCTGGACAGCTTGAGCGACGAGATCGCCGTAAGGCATGGGATGGCGGATGGCGGCCACCTGGTATCCCATCTCACGGAGCAGCAT
>JALHTN010000715.1 GCA_022865865.1 Anaerolineales bacterium | reverse complement strand
TACCTGGAGCATGAGGCGATCAGCGGCGAGCGGGTGAAAGAAACAATTCTGGTGGAGGATCCCACCTGCCATGCCTGCCCGGTGGCGTGCAAGAAAGAGGTCGAAATCACGGATGGCCCATATAAAGGCCTGCGGATGGAGAGTTTCGAGTACGAGCCAGCCTGGGCGGTGGGCGCCAATTGCGGTAATGACTATGCACCGAGTGTGGCTAAGATCATCGACCAGTGTAACGAATACGGCATGGATGCCATCGAGATGGGCAATGTTCTCTCGATGTATATGGAGGCCAGCCAGAAGGGTTATACCAAAGGCACGGGCAACCTAGCCTGGGGAGACTATGAGGGCATGGTGGCGTTGGTGGATAAGGTGGGTATGCGCGAGGGCGTAGGCGATATCCTGGCGCAAGGCACCGAACGAGCTGCCAAATATTTCGGTCATCCCGAGATCTCCATGACGGTGAAAGGCATGGCCATCCCGGCGTACGACCCGCGCGGCATCAAGGGCATGGGCCTTGGCTACGCCACCAGCAACCGCGGCGCCTGCCATCTGCGCGCATACACTCCAGCTGCTGAGGTGGTCGGCAATGTACTCGGGCCATCCACCGTCACCGATCCGATAGAATGGGAGGGCAAAGGTAAGCTAGTCGTCATTTTCCAGCACGTACATACAGTGACTGACTGTATGGATGTGTGCAAGTTTGCCACCTTTGCTGAGTCGATGGATACTTTTGCCGCCCAATTTACAGCGATCACCGGGATGGAAGCCGACGCGGATTACCTGCTCAAGGTAGGCGAACGTGTCTATAACCTAGAGCGATACTACAATAACCTGAATGGTTTCCGTGAAGGCAGCGATTACCTACCCGAACGCTTCCTCAAGGAACCTTCCACCGGCCCTGGATCTACTGGCCAGGTATGCGAACTGGACCTGATGCTCGAAGATTATTATCAAGAACGCGGCTGGGTCAACGGGGTTGTTCCAGAGGCCAAGCTGATTGAATTGGAGATCATATAATTTGAAAACGATCGGGCAGGCTGGTCGGCTTACCCGATCGTTCATTTATTCTAACCACCGCCAACCGGAGGGAAAATCGAGATTGTATCATCTGGCTCCAGGATGGAGTCCAGTGAACCTTCCAGGAAAGTAGAGTCGCGCCCATTGATGAAAATGTGAATGTGCCCGAACAGGCTGCCTTGTGAATCAAGCATTTCATTTTTTAAACCCGGGAAACGTTTGACCATTTCTTCGACCAGTTGGCGCAATGTGCTACCTTGTGGTAGAACAAAGTCAACCTGGCGGCTGCCGACCACCTGGCGCAGCGAGGCATAGTAATTGACGATCATCTTCACCAATCTCCTGCGATTTACCTGGCTGATCACCCGCATCTTTAATCCAGCTCTATTTAAGTATAACTGATATATTTGATTGCACCAAAGTCGAGAGCCTTGGCTGGCAAATCGTCGACGGTGATCATTCTTTCGATGTGCTGTTTTTCAAATCCATTCCTTTACTCGCTCCAAAAATCGAAATTGCGCGCCTACCTGCCGGTCCTTCAGGTTAACCTGCAAGACATTGGCGTTGGGCGAATAATCTCAAAGCGTTTTTCTTAATCGGGCTGCCACCGGGCATGGGGACTACGGTGGATTGCTTCACGACAAATGTCATCCTAACATGGGAATATTATCCCTATATTTCCGCGCATTTAATGCCTATACTTATATAATCTTTCCAACTCGGTTAACCATAGAAGCGGTTTGACGGACTTTCCGCAACCGCGCCTGATCTTTTTGCGAACATAGAAAGGAGCTCTCATGTCAAAGGTTGATACTCTTGTAGAAGATTTCCTCGCTCAGAAGAATATCGCGGTGGTCGGTGTCTCGGACAAACGCGAGACTGGCTGCAACCTGGCCTACCGCAAATTCAAGGAGTCGGGTTATGTCGTCAGTGCGGTCAATCCGCGCCTAACGAGCTTTGAAGGTGATGCGTGCTATCCGGATCTGAAATCAGTTCCTGAGAAACCGGATGCAGTTTTTATTCTCACCAATCCCAAGATCACCGAGGAGATCGTCCAGCAGTGCGTGGATCTCGGCATCCAGCGGGTGTGGATGCACTGCTTGATGGGAACCAAACCAGGCGTAGCTGCGAGCATGACCAGCGTTTCACCAGAAGCAGTACAAATGTGCCGCGAGAACGGAATCGAGGTGATACCTGGCAGCTGTCCGAACCAGTTTCTTAACCCGGATTTCGGTCATAAGCTAATGCGTGGGATGTTCCGCACGATTGGTTTTCTGAAGGTCAACTAGCAAGACCACCAACAAGGCGCGGCGTTAATCTACAACTTATATCTCAGGAGATCCTGGAATGAATAGAATCCTGGTTGCCTACGCAACAATGGCCGGTTCAACCATGGAGGTCGCCCAGGTAGTGGGCGAGGAATTCGCCAAGAGCGGATTGGAAGTGGACGTCCTGCCGATCAGCGAGATCGATGACCTGCAGGCTTATGATGGGGTGGTCATCGGCGGACCCATGATCATGGGTCCCCACCGGGCTGGATTAAGATTTCTCAAGAAGCACCGCAAGGCGTTTGAGCAGATCCCACTGGCGGTGTTTGTGATGGCGATGAGCCTGACAGAGACCGGTGAAACGAGTGTGGATGGGGTTCCGGTGTGCGTGGATGAAGATTTACC
>JALHTN010000714.1 GCA_022865865.1 Anaerolineales bacterium | reverse complement strand
AGGGACCCCTTGCTGGTGAGGGCTTGCAGCCTGTGCCCAGCCTGAGCTCCTATGATTGGGCCTTCAGAGATATTTACCCGCAAGCAGAGTTCTACCAACCCTGAAGTTCTTCCCCCATCAATGAGCACATCAAATCCACTTGAGTCTTGGAATAGTGCAGAATCACCTTGGCCGACATCAATGAATGAGACTTGGAGAGAATTATTTGGTGCAGCAAGAGTATTGATTGTGTAGATAAAGAAAAGGCCTAGAATTGCATATGTAATTAGTATTGCCCACCTGTATTTCATATTCTCCCCAATCAATGCAACGGCGAAGTCAAACCCCTCTGTTATTAGCATATATCACTGATGAAGACAACTGAGGGTACTGAAAACCGATATCCAGTTATAGGGAATGAGTTTATGAGTTATCAATTATCGCCATATGATCAGCTCTTAGATTTACTAACTCTAATTTTCCCACGCAAGTTTATAGTGTGTAATCATAGCTGGTTGACCGTAAAATCTCTCATGCTATACTTCAATCTAAGAATTAATAATTCATTGCATGTATTGAATTAATTTTTTTGTATTGACGAAAGTTGGGAGGTCAGATGATTGATAAATATACATTTCCATTCGGTCAGAAAGTTAAGGAAGTAGTTCAACAAGATCGCACCCAAAAGCGGGTGTTTGTTCTAGGGGTCTATGCAAGTGCTGTACACGCACAATGGATAGCAGAAAATAACAAAACTAAAGTAAAGGCATTGGCAGTAGCCAGCGAACCCTATATCTTTTGGCGTGGCGATAAAGCAGATGAGATTATTGGGCAAATTGATATTCCCAAATCCTTGGGTATGCTTATCCCTGCAAACAAACAATACAATGGTCCATCGGGAATCGCTCTAGATGAATTAATTCTTGAACCTCTGGGATTGAATCGGTCAGGTGTATGGTTGTGCGATCTGATTTCTCATAGTTGCGTAAATCCATCACAGAGAAAAGCCATAATTAATAATTATGAACCATTGATAGCAGAATACAATTTACCAATCCCCTCTGTTCCAGAAGTTCCTGGGCAGCTCACAGATGGCAAACGGCGATCTGCTATCTTAGATGAGTTAATAGAATCGGGTGCAAATACTCTTATTTTCTTAGGGGATAAACCGATCCAATGGTTCTTGAAATACTTTGACCAACGCTGGAATAGACTTTCAGACTTCAGCCAGAATGAAGATTCATATGGACAACTTCATTTAACACGAATCAGGGGGAAGAAAATCAGTATACTACCACTAGCTCACCCAAGACAAATTGCTAAATTGGGACGTTCATCTACGAAATGGTATGAATATCACCAAACCTGGATGCATCAATCTGCTCAAGATCTATTTCAGTGAGACGATCTGTTCATTTCTAACATGATGTACACTCGGTATCCAATGGGATTACCAATATCGAGGATTCAAATATTCAATTGTAAGACCCCCCATGTTCACTTTAGGGGTGCGCTATCCTCTAATATAACCACATGACTACCGGATGGGCTAGAAATGAAGTGAAAATTCTTTCGGAAAGAGCCAAATCCTTAGTGAAATTAGAAGAAAGACGCAGTATACTGATATTGGCAACCATCATCAGCTAGTATCGTTCATTAACAGAAAGGGTCTATAAATGGTCGCAAAAACACCTACCGCACAACCAGGGCGCATCTCCTGGAACACCGATCAGGTTCGCTGCAATTGCTACCAGGATAATTGCAAGGATCCAGACGCCATTCAGGGCTACAAGGCTGATCCATGGGTGGTCAGAAAAGCGAAATCTTTTTTTGTCTTGCAGGTGAATATCTACTGCATTCATATTCAATCTATCCTACACATTTCCATCATCCGGCAGTTGAAAGATATCGTCCACTGTTTTGCCAAACACTCTGGCAATCTTGATCGCCAAGATCAAGGAAGGCACATATCTTTCCTGCTCAAGGGCGATGATCGTCTGCCGGGTGCAGCCGCATAGGTTAGCTAGTTCCTGCTGGGTCATTTCGCCCTGCTCGAAGCGCAGTTTGCGGATATGGTTATTGATCTTCTCTTTAGCCATTGCCGCTCATTTCTCTGTGCAGCGCCAATGTGGCGGCGGCCTGCGCGAGCAGCCCGAAGCAGGCGGTGGCATACGCCAAGAACCACATCCACCCGACGGGCAAGCTACCAGCAGTTTCATAACCGAGGAACAAGGCCATGCAAACGGTAAAAACGAAAACCAGCACCGCAACCAGGGCAATCTCATTCGCCTGGCGGGCAATCTCCAGGTCTCGCTCGTCTCTGACCAGAGCTTTTCCATTTGATTTCTCTCGGGTCAGGTAGAGCATGCTGATAAAACCAATGAACCCGGCAGCCAGGATCACCGCGGAGACCAGCATGCGAATCGAATCATCCGCGTAGGTGACTGCACCTCCACCCAGGAAGAAAACCAACCCGAACGCCGATGAAACCAGCCCCCAGATTCCTAATCCATAACGCGCTCTAATTTTTGTTTGTGTCATCAATTTTACTCCTTATGTAATTAATATCTTACATAGTGTAAGATATTTCATGCATTATGTCAATGTATTCTTACATTAATGTTTGATTAATACACCAGTAGCCTGAGTTCGGGATAAGAAAAGGATAACTCAAGGCTAACTCAGCTAAATACATACCTATTTATTTCTTCTAAGATATAGGCGATAGTCAACAATCCTATTGCCTAATTGATTAATGGAAGAAGTGATGGAAACCAAGCTGAAGGTTAAAATTCAAAATGAAAACCAGGTCACGGTTGAAGAAATCAACCGGGTGCTTGAAGTTAGTCGTTTTTTGTTTTCT
>JALHTN010000713.1 GCA_022865865.1 Anaerolineales bacterium | reverse complement strand
ATTGGTTGGCGTATTGGCGGTTGCGATGATTGTGGCGGTGGTGTTAACTATATTCGCATTCAACCAACAAGGAATCGCCCTGGAGAACGCCCAGCAGGCTGAACAGAATGCTGCCACAGCTCAGTCCGAATCCTATGCCCGCGCTACCCAGCAGGCAATAGCAGAAGAACAGGCTGAGGCGCGCGCCGTCGCTGAAGAGCAGGCGCTTGAAGAACGCGATAGATCAATTGTTGCAGAGCAAGATGCCCTTGAGCAGCGCGAAGAAGCCCTGCACCAGGCTGCCATCGGCCTGGCTTCCCAGGCGGAGCTGCAGGCAAAAGGGCCTGCCCCTGAAACCTCGGTGCTGCTGGCGCTGGAAGCTGTTGAAAACTATCCCTCCACCTGGCAGGCGGAGCGGGCCTTAGGCAACGCGATTTTGAATAGCAGGCTGCGCATGGTGGTTCCTTACGATGATTTCTTTCAATCCTTAGAATGGAGTACGGATGGCAGCAAGGTACTTATCAGCGGCATGGAGTTGATAGACGAAAGTACATGGAAGAATGCCAATACCCGGGTATTGGATGCTTCCACCGGTGAGGAGCTGCTACGGATCACCGAAGGTGAACCGAACATGGCCAGCTGGTCTCCAGATGAAAGCTTGATGCTGGCACTCAACGAGCAAGACGAGATCGTCACAGTCTGGGACGTAGAATCAGGCAAAGCGCGCCTAACGCTGGATATAGAAGATATCGGGGGAGATCTTAATACAAATCCTGTCGATTGGGAACCCTGGTCACCCGGTGGCGATCGTTTCATGCTTTACACTGTCGAGGGCCTGGTGAAGATATTCGACGCACTTTCTGGGGAAACCCTTCAAACTCTGTCTGGTCATGAGGGCGCTGTGATCACTCAAGCCACGTGGTCACCCATGGGCGACCAGGTCGTGGTCTCATCAATCCCCGACAGTGTTATCGTTTACCAGGCGGATACAGGACAAGCGCTTTACACCATCCCGGGCGGCTTTGAAGATGACATAGTTGTCTTTGGCAGCTGGTCTCCTTCCGGAGATCGATTTGTTACCCGCGGGTTGGGCGGGGCAAAGGTTTACGAGGCGGCAACCGGTCAGCTTCTTCTGAACCTCTCTTATCCCCAAACTTATTGCTGGCGAGCGCTTTGGTCACCGGACGGCTCACACATATTGACTCAGGATGGTGTAGAATCTGCGACGGTGTGGGACGCAGAGAGCGGCCAGGTATTGAGTCGTTTCCAGGATATTGTTTATGTAATGGGGGTGGAGTGGTCGCCTTCAGGGGATCTAGTCGCGGTTGCCGGAGCTGATGGCTTTATACATATTTGGGACGTGGTCAGTGGCCAGGAGGTTCAAAAACTTGCTGGAACTTTTGGATGGGCTTCTTGGTTTCGGTTTTCTCCTGATGGCAAACGTATTCTAGCTATTGGTGATGATAACAAAATCAATTCATTCGATCTCACAGAAGCATCTCTAAATATTCCGATATCAACTTGCAATGTGATAACCAACCCTGCCTGGTCGCCTGATGGGCAGCAGGTCGCATTCGGTTCCAACTGCCCACCGGATTACCCGGTGAAGATTTGGGATGCAAACAGTGGTAAGCTGCTTTTAGAATTAATAGGAAACAAGATCATACCTGATTGGGTTTCCTGGTCACCTTCCGGGGACCGCATTCTCACCACCTACGCGGACGGGTCAGTCAAGATTTGGGATGCGTTTAGTGATGGACTCTTACAAACCTTCACAGGTCACGAGATTAATATCTCCAGCGCGGCCTGGTCACCAGATGAAAGCCAAATCGCGACTGGCGATATCAATGGGAATCTGATTGTGTGGGATCCATCAAACAGTGAGGAGATAATTAGCTTTGTTGGTCACAAGGGTGGACAAATTAACAGTGCACGCTGGTCACCGGATGGGTCGCGACTCATGAGTACCAACGACCAAGGAGAAGCCATTATCTGGGATGCCGCAACAGGCGAGGTGCTGTTGGAATTATTTCCTGAGGATTTCAAAATTGCTGTTTCAGATGCTGCCTGGACAAAGGACGGTGGGCGGGTCATCCTTTTCAGCGAAGATGGTTTCGTGCGCATATTTGACTCCAGCACAGGCGAACAAATATCCCAATTCTTTACCCGCTCTGGCAGTTCCATCACACAATTTTCTTTGTCCCCCTCAGAGGAACGCATGATCATTGGCGGGAACGATAATCTGGCCACGGTCTGGGATATCGCTACTGGGACAGAAGTGCTTACCTATCAGATCGGTGGATTTGTATGGCCAGTTTACTCGCCGGATGGGACTCAGGTATTGATTGGGAGCACAGAGGGAGATTGGGGGAAATTGCAGATATTCCCGGTTTGGGAGTCCCTGGAAGAGATACTCGATTATGCCAAAGAGTGCTGCGTGGTGCGCGAGCTGACAGCCGATGAGCGGGAGGTGTTCGGCCTGCCGCCGCGCTGATGAAGAGTGGGTTTCCAAGAAATCCGATCAGAAGCTGTCATTGCGAGCGGAGCGAAGCAATCCCCTTCATTATCCGAGATTGCTTCACTTCGTCTTCGCTCAGGATAGACTTACTTCGTTCCTCGCAATGACATTAACTAATAAGGGCTAAGTAGGGCGGCTTTCCATAGCCGCCGAATGGTAGGGGCGAAGCATCCCAAACAAGAGCAGCAGGTTTTCTTGTTGATATATGGGATGCTTCGCCCTTACATCAAATGTCATAATCCCGATTCTGAATTTCCATCATTTAGGCAATATAATACAATCATAAAATAAATTGTTGCCTGGAGACACGTCTATGACCACCCCCGTAATTAATTTCGCCGACAAATTTTCCCAATTCACCGATCTCTGGTCTCCCAGGATCATCGCCCAGATGAACGACTACCACTTCAAGCTGGCCAAAATCCAGGGCGAGTTTATCTGGCACAGCCATCCGGAGACCGACGAGGTGTTCATCGTCATCTCGGGCAGCTTGACCATCCATTTGCGCGCGGAGGAAGTGCAATTAAAAGCGGGGGAAATGGTCGTCGTTCCGCAGGGAGTCGAACACAAACCATCCGCCGAACAGGAATGCCACATCCTGCTCATCGAACCCGCCGGCACGCGCAACACCGGAGATGCAGAAGGTGACTTGACGGCTGAGAACGATGTTTGGATTTAACCCCAACCTGTCGAGTACTTCTGACGGAGCCCCATCCAGGGATGGAGCCTAAATTACTGATCATATAGCTTATCGAGCAATGGAGAAATCAGGTGAACCAGGTGCGTACT
>JALHTN010000104.1 GCA_022865865.1 Anaerolineales bacterium | reverse complement strand
TGCCAGGGATTTGTTTGCCAGCAACCCGTGAATGATCCAGATGCATTTCTCCAGCAATTGGATCATTCGTAATCAATAAACTGCTAGATTTTCAATTCCAAACCAATTGGGCAGTGATCAGATCCCATTACCTGATCATAAATTTCGACCTTCTCAACCCGTGCAATTAGATCCCTCGAAATCAAGAAATAATCCAGCCGCCACCCAATATTACGCACACGAGCATTCACCCGGTAAGTCCACCAAGTATATTGCACTGTATCGCCATGAATTTCTCGGTAAACATCCATGAATTCATGGTCGAGATATTTATCGATCCAAGCCCGTTCCTCAGGTAAAAAGCCGGATGTCTTTTTATTCTGCTTTGGATTTTTTAGATCAATGTGCCTGTGGGCTGTATTAAAATCTCCAAATAGGATTATTTTCTTCCCTTCTGCATGTAATTGATCACAGATCTTCAGCAGTCTGGAGTAAAAATCAAGCTTGTAGTTCAGTCTATCTTGATCGCGCTGCCCATTGGGTACATACAAATTGAACAGTACCAGATCGCCAAAATCCATTCGGACTGACCTGCCTTCGATATCAAATCGCTCTTCGCCAAGTGAATAATCGACCACATCCGGAGCCTCCTTGGTGAAAGTTACCACTCCGCTGTATCCGGGTCTTTCAGCAGAATTCCAGTACTTATGATAAGCATCAAAAATCTCAGCTTGACTGTTCGACAACTGCTCAGGCTTGACTTTAATTTCTTGTAAACACAAAATATCTGGCGCTTGCTCAATTACTGCCCCAAGCGCTCCTTTAGATATCACAGCTCGCAACCCATTGACATTCCAGGAAATGATTTTCATTGGTTTCTCCTCTTTTTGATCGCGCTATCACCCTCTGGATAACATATTTTTTTCATGCTACAATTCACCATTACCAAACCAACATTAAACCATACCAGGTGTCCAATTGGCAAAAAAGGCTGTTATTCAATCCGTTAAAGGAACACGTGATTTTTACCCTGAATTAATGGCGGTCCGCAAGTGGCTATACGAAACCGCCGGCTCAGTTGCTGAAATTTACGGTTATCAAGAATACGAAGGTCCTCTGATTGAGTCGCTTGAACTTTATGCTGCCAAGTCAGGTGATGAACTGGTAAAAAACCAATCCTTTGTATTCAAAGATCGTGGTGGCAATCTGATCACACTGCGACCTGAACTCACCCCCACGTTAGCCCGCATGGTCGCCCAACGTCAAAATCAACTCCTGTTTCCAATACGCTGGTGGTCTTTTGGCCCGTTTTGGCGTTACGAAAGGCCTCAAAAAGGACGTACCCGAGAGTTCTTCCAATGGAATATCGATCTGATCGGCTCAAAATCAGCTGCCGCAGACGCAGAATTAATCGCCATTGTGGCTACCTTTTTTCAGAAAGTCGGACTCGCTCCTCAGGATGCACAGATCCTGGTAAATAATCGCCAGCTGATGGAAGCAGAACTTGCCTCTATTGGTATCGCAGCAGCAGATTATAAAAAAATATTCCGGCTGATCGATCGCCGCGATAAGCTGCCTCAGGAAAAGTGGGAAGCCTACGCTGTCGATCTTGGTTTACAAACCAGACAAATCGAGCAGCTGCATGGTTTACTCGAGGATCAGAATCTGTGGCAAAAATCGGCTGACCTGAAGGATTTATTTCCAGCCATTGATGCTCTGGGAGTCAGCGATTATGTACAATTTGCTCCGAATGTAATCCGCGGATTGGATTACTACACGGGTACCGTATTTGAAGCCCAGGCGATTAAAGGCGACCTTCGCCGCTCGATTTTGGGTGGTGGCAGGTACGATAATCTGCTCTCAGATGTCGGTGGGGATAAAATACCTGCCGTGGGTTTCGCGATGGGAGATCTGGTTATCTCCCTCGTGCTTGAAGAGCTAAACCTCATCCCGGCGGCGATTACTTCACCGCCAGCCAACATTCTGGTTACTCTTTTTAATGATGCGTCATATAAGGAGTCCCTGGCCCTGGCGAACCAGCTCCGTGAAGCAGGAATCAAGGTAAATAGCTACCCGCAAGCAGATAAACTCTCTAAACAACTTCAGTATGCCGACCGTTCTGGTATCAAAATTGCAGTCTTGCTCGGACCTGACGAGATTACCAAAGATGTTATTACCATTAAAAATCTAGCCACAGGCGATCAGCAAACCGTAGATCGCTCTAAGTGCGCTCAGTACATCGCTGAAATGCTTGAAGACATTGATTCTTCGTGATAAAATTCCGCAACAGCATGGTGGGCGTAGCTCAATAGGCAGAGCGCCTGTCTGTGGCACAGGATGTTGAGGGTTCAAGTCCCTTCGCCCACCCACGTAAAAAGCCTTCCAAATGGTTGGCTTTTTTTTATCTCGCTAGATATGCTTGTCATATTCAGCGTATACTGATCAAGCCTGATTCATTTATTTATCTCTTAATTTTCCATGCTTAATCATTTCCATTTTGCGCACCACCAGCCTCTTTTCTTGCTACTTTTGGTTTCAGTTGTATCTGCCTGCAATCAGGCTCCACCTGTGACAGCGGCTCCACGATACACTGAAATATCTGATCCCTCAATCCTATCTCCATCACCAACCCCTTCCTCCCCTTTGATAACTACCCCCATCACTACTGCAAATCAAAATCGAGTGTTCTACGGCTTAACCTATCAAAATGTTGATGGCAACCGGGTTGTCCCGGGAAGGGGAAACCTGCCAAGTCTAAAACCAATAGATATCCAGCTCCCTGGTACACCAATATGGATCGCTGCAGCTCCGCATAAAGATGGTGCAGTTTGGACGGCAGTTCTATCAGATGGCAGAGCTTTCTCGTTTTATATACTAGAAAATGGTGACATCGAAGGCGATCCGGCACAGGTGAATAATCCTGCTGGCATGCCGCCTGCAATAATCAGCCGCCCTGATACTTATTCATTGATCTTGGTAGCAGATTCGGATCAATCACAGATTTCCCATCCAATTTATCTGCCTCTGTCCGATCAACGCGCTTACATTTCAACAGCTGGGGAAATTCGATTAATGGATGCCTCTGATCAACTTTTTGCATCATTGGATGTCCACGCTCTCCCAGACGCCCGCATCCTCCGAGACGAAAACGACAGGTTGTTGGTGCTCAGTGATCCTACCGATAAATATGATCATGGCGTTCTTGGAGACAATCTCGAGGCTGCCAGTATCACTTTGATA
>JALHTN010000712.1 GCA_022865865.1 Anaerolineales bacterium | reverse complement strand
TTTGATGCTCAGGTCAATCACCTGATCGCACCGTATGGCCTGGTCGCCAAGTCTAATATCTGGTACCTGGTGTTCTCCCGGGGTGATTCGATCTTCGTCCTGCTGGTATCCGATATACTGGACGCCAAGTTAACCGAGCGCTCCTTCACAATGCCGCCTGAGTTCAAACTGGTAGAATACTGGACAGCCTGGAGTTCCAGATACGAGAGCAACCGCCCCCAATTCCCTGTCCAGGTGCGGGTTGCTCCTCAATTACTTGAAATGCTGAAGTTCTTTAAAGATCCGATTTTACCAAGCGATCAAGATCAACCCGATCTGGATGAGAGCGGATGGTACCCACTGACGATTCACTTTGATACCTTCGAAAATGCCCGCAAAAGGCTGCTTAATTTTGGCGGTGCGGTTGAAATCCTGTCACCCCGCTCCCTGCGAGACAGCGTACTGGATTTCGCCCAGCAAACCATAAATGTCTACCAGCGCAAATCAATAATGTAAGGAACTCAACTCACAGGCGGTCATTATGCATACAATAAAGGATGCAAACCCAGCCATACCTGAGCAAATAAGACAGCAGCTGCGCAGGGAACTTGAAACCACGCGCCAGCTATTTCACCAACTGCTGGACGAGATCGCTGAAGAAGATCTTGATCAGCCCAGCCTGAATCCAGCCTGGACGATCAGGGAAGTTTTGTACCATATGAGCCTGGCACCTCGCAATCTTCCTGCGGATGTGCGCCTGATCAGGCACTTGAAGTGGGTGCCGAAAATACCTGCCGGACCCTTCAACCGCTTGAATGCTTATCTCACACGGCGCGGTGCCCGCAACATGACCAAGAATTCCCTGGCGGAAAAGTATGACCAAGCCCATGCCCGCACCCTGGGAGCGCTGGAAAGCGTTGCAGATCAAGAATGGGCATTTGGTGTCAATTATCCGGATTGGGACCCAATGTTGAGTGGGTCCGTGACCCTGGAAAGGCTTTTCCAGTATATCAGCCTGCATTTCAACTCGCATGCCCAGGAGATTAAAGCAGTGTTGAGTGCAAGTGAAGTCCGCACATAAAGTAGGACAAATGAATGGGCTTTCAGCTGACAAGTATATCTACCTTGCCGATCAACCTGCGCTGATCCCGATATTAGCGGATTGGTATTATGATGAATGGGGCCACAGTGATCCCAGCAGCTCCCGGGAAAGAATGAGGCAAATTCTTAGTGGATACCTAAGCCGGGATAAGATTCCACTGATAATCGTCCTGTTGCGAGGTTCCCAACCCATCGCGAGTGCCAGTCTAAAAATCCGGGAGATGGAGACTCGCCCGCAGTATCTCAACTGGCTGGGCGGTGTCTATGTCCACCCGGATTACCGGGACCAGGGAATTGGATCGCAGCTGGTAGAATACTCCGCAAATGAGGCTAAAAATCTCCGAGTGAATGAATTGTTCCTATATACTCGCAGCCATGAAGAATTCTATACCCGGCTTGGCTGGCAGGTGATCGAAAAACCTTCATATGAGGGTCGCCTTGCTATCGTCATGAGAAGAATATTATCGGTAGAAGCAGGAAAGGAAAAAACAAATGTCCACAGAAGTTAATCAAAATAAACATAATACGGAGATCGCAACCCTGGGTGGAGGGTGTTTCTGGTGCCTGGAAGCGATTTACACTGATCTAAAAGGCGTTGAGAAAATTGTATCTGGATATGCTGGTGGGAGTAAAGGAAATCCTTCTTACCAGGAAGTCAGCCGCGGGGATTCCGGGCATGCAGAGGTGGTGCAGATCACCTTTGATCCAGAAGTGATCAATTACGAAGACCTGTTGAAGATCTTCTTCACCATTCATGACCCGACCACCCTCAACCGGCAGGGTGCAGATGTCGGTTCGCAATACCGTTCAGTGATCTTCTATCACGATGAATTACAGCGGATGGCCGCTGAAAAAATCTTGCATGAAGTTGCCGCTGAGAAAATTTGGGCTGACCCAATCGTGACGCAAATCGAACCCTGGACAGATTTCTTCATCGCGGAAGATTACCACCAGGAATATTTCAAACGCAATCCCAACCAGGGCTACTGCCAGGTGATGATCGCCCCCAAAGTGGTGAAATTTCGCAAATCGTTCGCTGATCGATTGAAAGAATAAATCCCTGTATCAATCCAATATAATTTAAAAACCCCGGAAAGAGCGCAGCTTTTCCGGGGTTTACCCAATCCACCCCAAAATCTTTGTTTATGGAGGAGCAAATCTTTTGGGGTTAAGACCCGCCTAATTTGCTATACCAGTTGAATTCAAGGACAAATTATTTAAGATTCCGCAATTCCAAAATCGATCAAGCGGCGGGATTCAAGCGCAACTGGATCCATCGAAACTTG
>JALHTN010000711.1 GCA_022865865.1 Anaerolineales bacterium | reverse complement strand
TCTCCCTTTGTGAAAACAAGTAAATCAAGCGAACTATATAGTAATACATATTCCTGGTACTAACCGGATTTGTATGGCAAACTATTTTAAGATTGCCTTGGATTAAGGCAAAATAGTTGTCCGGATTTTTTCGGACAAAGTATTCAGTCAAATCAGTGAGTGGTAAGAGCAGCATCATGTTGTGGGGGTTGATGAATGTTTACTGACGGTTGGATCCCGCATGAGCTCATTAGGTGAAATAAGGAGAAGGAAATCAGATCACAACACAGATCCACAACACTTATTATTCCGTTCTGTCGGTTCTTACATTCAAGATGGTGATACCATGAATACAGTGTTTTTGAGCCAATTACTGCGGTGTGATTATGAACATCTCTGCCCGCATTTATATGAATGGCAGAACAACCTGAGTTTCAGGTGGATGTTCCTGCTGCCAAACCTAATTTCTGGATTAGCTGCTGGTTGGATGGCTCAGTGAGGGTTGAACCATCTTCGAAGACAATCGTTGGAACGATAATATTCCCATTATTAACTTGACTGACGAATTCTTTTGCACTTTTATCTTGGTCGATATCAATCCAGTGATATTCGATCTGGTACTTGTCAAATATCATTTTTGCCCGGAAACAATCCCCACACCATTTTGCCCCAAAAATCTTTATGGTATCCCTATCCATTAATCGCTCCAAAATAAAATTTGGGTAGTCAAATCGTTTCACTTTATTGTACTATTGGAAAACATATAATTACATTATATTTAATTTTCTTCGGCTGAATTATTATGGTTGATTTTTATATTGGGACGATGGGTTTTTCTTATAAAGATTGGGCAGGAACATTCTACCCACCTGGTGTAGATTCCAGGGATTATCTGGCTCAGTACAGTCGTATTTTCAATGCAGTAGAAATCGATTCGACTTTTTACGGTACGCCAAAACCCGGATCTGTAATTCGCTGGAGAGAAAATTCTCCTGATGATTTTAGGATATGTTTTAAAGTACCGCGGTCAATCACTCATGAGTCTGGTCTTTTGAATGTAGAGAGCGAAATGGCTATTTTCCTGAACGCAATTAGTGCCATTGGTGAGAAGCTCGGGGTGATTTTGCTTCAATTCCCACCGTCATTCAG
This sequence comes from Anaerolineales bacterium, assembly GCA_022865865.1. Next base: position 7,801 of record JALHTN010000711.1, on the reverse strand, counting down.
CAGCTCTAATACAGATGCGGTCGATGAGTTTCTGGCACTGTTACCGGCCAACCATGCCTATGCGATTGAGTTCAGACACCCTTCGTGGTACTCTTCACAAACAGCTGATATATTATCCAGGCATGATATTTGTTGGGCAGCAACTGAATTCCAGGGAGTTCCAAAAGTGGTTGATCTAACCACGGACATGATATTTGTTCGCCTGGTTGGTCAGCATGGGCGCTTTCAATCACACGATCGAGAACAAATCGATGTATTACCACAATTAGAAAGTTGGTGGCGATGGATCCGGTCAAAAACTGATCAAGTGCATTCAGTTTATGTATTTTTTAATGATGATTTCTCAGGTCATGCTCCGGCATCAGCAAACAGGTTGAAGAAGTTAATGGGTTTGCCGGTCAAAAAGCCAGATATCCCGAAGCAAATGAAATTATTCTAAAGCAGGAGATTGGGAATAAATATGAAATTAACTCGATTCGCAAAATATGTCTGGTTTGTGTTGATTTTCAACCTGGGTGTAATCCTGTGGGGTGCATATGTGCGTGCAACTGGAGCCGGAGCGGGGTGTGGAAATCATTGGCCGCTTTGTAATGGAGAAGTGATCCCCAGATCTGACCAAATTGAGACCTTGGTGGAATTCACGCACCGTTTGTCGAGCGGATTGGCGTTTTTGCTCGTTTTTGGAATGCTGATTTGGGCGTGGCGCATCTTTCCAAAGGGACATCGAGTACGGGCTGGTGCGATTTTATCAATGATTTTCATGATCAGCGAAGCACTCGTTGGCGCTGGTTTGGTGCTTTTCGAGTTGGTAGCAGATAACGAATCTACAGCTAGAGCTTTGTTTATCTCAGTACATCTTGTTAATACCTTCATATTACTGGCTTGCATTACTTTGACAGCCCGGTGGGCTTCGGGAGGAAAGGGGGTCGTTCTCCGTTGGGGTGAAGCATATATCTGGGTGCTGATGGTAGGATTTATCGGGCTATTGATCTTGGGCATGAGTGGGGCGTTGACTGCACTTGGAGATACATTATTTCCGGTGAACTCGATCGAAGAGGGGATCAGGCAAGATTTTTCATCAACCGCACATTTTCTCGTTCGCTTACGGATACTGCATCCGACGATTGCAGTTGTGGTGGCGTTGTATTTGATAATGGCGATTAGCTGGATCAGTTCAAAGGTCAGGCAGAACGAGAATAAAATAATTGGCAGGGTAATCATTTCGTTATTATTGGTGCAATTACTGGCAGGCTTGATCAATGTCCTCCTTTTGGCTCCTGTTTGGATGCAGCTGGTGCATTTGCTGCTTTCTGATTCGGTATGGATTTTCTTGATCCTCTATGCTTCAGCAACTTTAAGTCAAGGGGATAGTGTTTTCGACGCGGATTAATAATTCAAAACCTGTCGGGCAGCTTGATCCGATAGAGAATTTGATCCTATTTCGGGTATTGTTTAACATTGGATTAAACGTTTTAGGCTATAATTTTGGCTATGGATAATTCAGCGCTCCAGGCGAGACTCGAAGAACTGCGCCAGGAAATCAGGTTCCATAATTATCGCTATTACGTTGTCAACCAGCCTATCGTCAGCGATGGTGAATATGATCGCTTGATGCGCGAGCTGCGCGAGATTGAAGAAAGCCATCCAGATTGGATCACGCCTGACTCCCCAACACAGAGAACTGGTGCGCCTCCAAGTGAACGATTCGCGAAACTGCAGCACCCAGCTCCCATCTTGAGCCTGGCAAACGCATTTGATGAGCATGATGTCCGGGCCTGGTATGAGCGTATAGCCAGGATCGATGAGCGGGTTCTCGATACAGACTTCGTGATAGAACCCAAACTAGATGGATTAACTGTGGTACTGCACTATCATGGTGGGGTTTTTTCACAAGGAGCAACGCGCGGAGATGGCTCTATCGGTGAAGAAGTTACCTCCAATCTGCGGACTATCAGGTCCTTACCGTTGAGGATCCCAGTTGGGGAAAATGAAATTGATGTTCCTGAATCTCTTGTAATACGTGGTGAAGTATTTATTTTTCGAGATGCGTTTGAGGATTTGAATCTCAGGATGGTTGAAGCTGGTGAGAAATCCTATCTGAACCCAAGGAATACGGCTGCCGGTTCACTGAGACAGCTGGATCCAAAATTAACAGCCACGCGCCCTTTATCGCTCTTAACCTATGATATTGTTGCCTCTGGAATATTCTCCTGGAATACAGAAGTTGAGCGCATGGAATTTCTCCAGCATATTGGGATGCCTGTTGTTGATTGGACTTACTGTGAAAATATTGAGGCAGCCATCAATGCCAGCCGAGTGTTGATGGGACAAAGGTACGAGATACCGTTGGAAGTAGATGGTGTGGTAATTAAAATCAACGATTTAGTTTTATCCTCAGATCTCGGCGTGGTAGGTAAAGACCCGCGCGCAGCGATTGCATATAAATTTCCTGCGATAGAAGTCACCACACAACTCCTAAATGTTGGCGTAAATGTGGGACGTACTGGAGTCTTGACGCCATATGCTATTCTTGAACCGGTTGAAATTGGGGGGGTTGTGGTTAAACAAGCAACTTTGCATAATTTTGATTACATCAAGGAGAAAGACATCCGATCTGGGGATCGTGTGCTGGTAAAGCGGGCAGGTGATGTGATTCCTTATGTTATTGGTCCAGTCGTGGACGCGCGTTCGGGGGATGAAATGGAATATTTACCTCCCAGCAGATGTCCTGTTTGTGACACGGAAGTGGAACATCTGGAAGGAGAGGTCGCCTGGTATTGTGTAAATTCTGCCTGTCCAGCCCAGGTTATTCGCAATATTGAACATTTTGTCTCGCGCGGGGCAATGAATATTGTGGGATTAGGGATTAGGATTGTAAAACAATTGGTTGAGGCCGGGTTGGTCGGGGATGTGGCCGATTTATACAGGTTATCAAAAGAGGATTTGTTGTCACTGGAAGGATTTGCAGATAAAAAAGCGGAAAATTTATTGGCTGCCATCGAGGTATCGAAGAATCAGAGCTTTACCCGCTTATTAACCGCGCTGGGAATTCGTGGTGTCGGTCAGGTAGGAGCAGTTGATTTAGCCCGGCAGTTTGGCAGTATTGACGATCTATCAGTGGCGGGATTAGGGGATTTGCTCCAAATTGAGGGTATTGGCCCGAACATCGCACAGGCAGTCGTAGATTGGTTCAATACACCATCAAATCAAATCGTATTAGAAAAGTTGAAAAGCGCTGGAGTATGGCCGAAAACGGAAGAACTTGTGGGTGAATATTTCCCAGATCTAAAGTTTACCGGCCAAACATTTGTCATCACGGGCACCTTGCCCGGGTTTACGCGTCAGGAAGCGAAGGAATTCATCGAACGAAATGGGGGTCGTGTGACTGGGTCGGTGAGTAAAAAGACGAGCTACCTGGTGCATGGAGACAACCCTGGGTCTAAGTTTGCCAAGGCGCAGGAATTGGGAGTACCTCTGGTGGATGAAGCCGGTCTGCGTAATCTGATAGATATATAAACATAATCTAATCATTGGAATTAGGAGAGAGATAATGGATTTTGATAATATGGACGATATAGTTGTTAGTCGGGTCAAGGCAATTACTGAACGGCTGGAGCACCTTCGTCAAGCAGGTTTATATTTTTATAACAAACCTGTGACAGAATTAAGAGGTGGAGCTAGGGTTCTCATTAACGACCGGGATATGGGAATGTATGCCTCTTACAGCTACCTTGGCTTAATCGGCCACCCGCGCATCAACAAAGCAGCAAAAGATGCGATTGATCGTTATGGGACTGGCACTCATGGCGTGCGGATGCTGGCGGGTACCCTGGATTTGCACACAGAGCTAGAGGAGACTATCGCGGAATTCAAGGGAGCAGAAGCCGCGGTGACATATACCTCCGGTTATGTAACAAATCTGACTGTTGTTTCATCTCTGGTCGGTAGGGGAGGCTATGTCATCTCGGATAAGCTAAACCATGCTTCGATTGTGGATGGCTGCTTGATGTCTGGGGCAAAATTTTTACGCTTCCGGCATAATGACATGGAAGATCTGGAGATGCGCTTGAAGAACATCCCTGCAGGATCGACCAAGTTATTAATTTCAGACGCGGTCTTCAGCATGGATGGGGATGTTATCGATTTCCCAAAAATTGTCGAGCTTTCGCAGAAATACAATGCCTGGTTGATGATAGATGAAGCCCATTCTGTTGGTGTACTCGGAAAGACTGGCCGGGGGATCGAGGAACATTTCGGTTTGGAGGGTACTGTAGATATCAAGATGGGTACCCTGAGTAAAACCATCCCCTCAGTTGGCGGTTATGTCGCTGGCAAGAAAGATCTGATTGATTTTCTGAGTCATGCGAGCCGCGCCTACATATTCTCTGCCGCATTACCTCCTGCCCAGGCCGCTGCAGCAAATGAATCTTTTAAGGTTATTTTGGACGAACCATGGCGAATTGAGAAGCTGCAAAAAAATACCGATCAATTTATCAACGGACTTCAAGAACGCGGCTTCGACACAATGGCGACCTCAACTGCAATCGTTCCAGTTTTGTGCGGTGATGATGAGCGCGCTTTTGCCCTTACCCGAGCTGCCCAAGAGCATGATGTTTTTGTGCTGCCAGTTGTTTCTCCAGCTGTACCACCAGGTTTGGCGAGATTGCGTGCAACGGTGACAGCCGCGCATGAGACTGACGAGATCGAGTATGCGATGAATGTGATTGAAACAGCGGGCAAAGAAATCGGCATTATCTGATAAAAGTTAAAATTAATGAATGAAATTCGGCTTAAAGCAGGGCGCGAAAAGGCGGTTCTGCGCGGTCACCCATGGATTTTCTCCGGTTCAGTAGCCGGAGCAACTGATCGAGATGAGGGAGAATTTGCTGGTCATACGGTTAAGGTTGTTGATTCAGCTGGTAATTTTCTTGCCTGGGGTGCGTTGAGTCCATCATCAAAGATTCGAGTCCGGCTCTGGTCCCGTAATGAAGAAGATGATATCGACCCAGAATTTTTCCATACACGTCTTGAGAAAGCAATCAAGCATAGGAACCTGACAATTCAAGATAAGGAAGTAGATGCATACCGCCTGGTGCATGGGGAATCGGATGGTTTACCAGGTTTAATTGTAGATAAATATGGAGAGATACTGGTCGTTCAATTCCTGGCTTGTGGGGTTGAAAACTGGCGAGATTTGCTAGTTGATCAATTGGGGGAGATCACGGGGTGTGGTCATATTTATGAAAGATCTGACACGGACACGCGGCGGCTTGAAGGATTGCCACCGCGTAAAGGCTGGTTGATGGGTGGGGAGATCGTTTCCCCGATCAAGATCAAGGAAAATGGTTTGCATTATTGGGTGGATATTCTCGGGGGTCAAAAGACGGGTTTTTATCTAGACCAGCGTGAAAATCGATCGAAAATTCGTGAGATTGCAAGAGGGAGATCGATCCTGGATTGCTTTGCTTATACAGGCAGTTTCACCATTTCTGCTCTGGCAGGAGGCGCAAAAGGGGTGACTGCGGTTGATTCTTCTGGTGAGGCGATCCGGATGGGGCGTGAGAATTTGGCGGTAAATCACATCACGGAAGCGAGTGTGGATTGGATAGAGGCAAATGTATTTGAGCAATTAAGGAGGTTTCGAGATCTTAATCGCAAGTTTGACATGGTAATACTCGATCCTCCCAAATTTGCTCCTACAGCCTCTCATGCTCAACGGGCAGCCCGTGGGTACAAGGATATTAACCTGTTAGCTTTAAAGCTGCTGAATCCGGATGGCTTGCTGGTGACCTTTTCCTGCTCAGGAGGAGTGAGTGAGGATCTGTTTCAAAAGATAATCGCTGGTGCTGCACTGGATGCGGAAGTCCAGGCAAAAATCATTAACAGATTAGGGCCTGGTGTCGATCATCCGGTGGCGTTAAATTTCCCTGAGGGGTCATACTTGAAGGGGTTGATCGTCCAGGTATAAAAAAAAGAACTTCCAAATGGGTAATATTGGAAGTTCAAATCAGGTGGAGATGGCGGGACTCGAACCCGCGTCCGAAAGAATAAGTTCTCGAATATCTACGAGCGTAGTCGCTTGAGATTTGTCGCTAGATGAGCTTCAAACGACAAAGGTCCTCATCCAGCCAACCACTCAGGTTCGAAAACCCTCTTTCGCACGATTAGTGGTGTCAAGTGCGGCACTCCGACTTTGTGTCGCCCGGGCTACCACCGGTCGGAGATCGGGGTAGACGGACGTGACCCGCTTTGGGGTCATACTCTATCACTTACCGATTAAGCGGCAAGGGGGAGAGCAGATACGTTAGTGCGGTTGGCACTTAAAGGTTGCGCTGAGTTATCGAGGTCGGCGCCTCTCGGCTCGCAATCCGGAACCAGCCTCCTCCGTCGAAGCCTGTCATCCCCTATTGCAGAAATATTATACCGTGAAACCTGATCTCAAGCAAAGGTTAATTGGATTTGAAGGTTTCGGGATGATATACTCAATGCAACTTTTATTCCCTGGCGGTGTTACCTTAATTATGCTGGTGCACCTTGCCGAAAATGGTGAGGAAAGTGCCCGAACTTAGTGATGAGATCGCACTAAAATTAGCTGCGCAAGGCGATCAAGAAGCCTTTGGTGTGCTTTATGAGCGCTATGTTAGCAGAATATACAGTTATATTTATTACCGAACTGGCAACCAGCATGATGCGGAAGATTTAACCGCTCGGGTTTTCTTTCGGGCTCTGCGGCATGTGGAGAACTATAAAGATCGTGGTTTGCCTCTTTCCGCCTGGTTGTACCGAATAGCCCATAACCTGGTAGCGAACTGGCACCGGGATAACAGCCGCAGGAAGGAAATACCGCTAGATGAGATCATTCTTGTACGGCATAGTGGCGATCTCCCAGAGGCGGTGTTGATCGAGAATGAAGAGAAGGAAAATTTACTGCACGTAATTCACCGGTTGCCACCAGACCGGCAGCAGCTCATTATTCTGAAGTTTGTTGAACACTTATCCAACGCTGAAATTGGGCAGGTGATGAGCAGGTCAGAAGGTGCAGTGAAAAGTCTTTACCACCGGACATTACTATCGTTGCGTGATGATTTTTACCTAATTCTCATTAGCGGATCGAATGAGGGCGAGGAACTCGCTTGATGCCGAGAAACACAATATGGATAAAGCCTCATCTTCAGAATTAAATGCTATAGAAAGTGTGATGCTGTCTTCTCTGCAACCGGTTGATCCTCGACCGGAGTTCGTAGAAGGACTGCACCAGCGATTAACTGATCCAATGTCACCTACTGTCCGCTTTACCCGCCAATATTCATCGCAATTTATCTTATTAATTATTGCAACTGTGCTCAGCGGAATAGTCTTTATTCTTACTGCCAGCAGAGTGATTATCTCGCTGATCAGAGAGTTCAGGCTGACAAAATTCAAATAGATCATCAGAATTCGCAGTAAGTGAGGATGATAGGCACTCGGTGAAGTGGTGTTATTCATTTAATCGATAAATTTTCCGTCCATTTATCAGATAATATGGGGGAATTTATCTTTATTAAAGCGATTCGCCTAATAATTGGTGCGCCAACAGGTGGACATCCGCGATAAGATCAGCATCGATGGGCAATTGGTGCTCGGGAGTGGTGTGGATTAAAAAATGCTCGATAGCCTCTCGCTGCTGAGAATTGATGCCAGGGGATGAAAACAAGTATTTTAACCTCTCTAATGCACTTTCGGTTTCTAGAGTGATATCATTTCTGGAGAGATATTCTCCAGTGACGTAACCTGCAGCACGACGAGCACACACACGGGCGCG
>JALHTN010000710.1 GCA_022865865.1 Anaerolineales bacterium | reverse complement strand
GAAAAGAAAAACTACAGGAACGAGGTGGTGGCGGCCCTACCCGTTACAAGATGCATGAAAATTAGTCACCATTTTGGACGATTTTTATAAAGAGGACCAGAACGGACGCAAAGCATTTTACGTGGACGGCAAAGCCCTGCGCGTTCGGGAAACATTGGATCATAAAAGATATGCAGCTCCCACATCGAAAATAACCCGGATCTGCGATTCCGGGGATGATGGGGCACACGGTGGCAGAATCGGAATTATTTACAATATGGGTTTAATCAGTAAGTTCCCAACGGAGGGTAGGCGTATGAAGAAAATGCTCTTCCTGCTAACAATCGGGCTGCTGTTTGCTTTCTTAGCTGCCTGCGGTGCGGCCGAGACACCCACGGAGGAACCCACCCCGGTTCCCCCAACGCCAGAAGAGGTGCTTCAAACGACTTCACTGGAGAGCATCCTCGATATCACCTGGCAGTGGATGGACCTGGTCGAGACCGATCCAGCCAGCCAGTCAATCGTCCCCGATCCTGAGAACTACACGCTTATCTTCCGCGCGGATGGAACCACGGAGATAAAAGCGGACTGCAACCAGGTCCTTGGGTCCTACACCCAACAGGGCAGCGCGCTGATCATCACTATGGGTCCATCTACGCTGGCAGCCTGTGGAGAAGATTCTCTAGATCAGCAGTACCTGGCTTCCCTGGATCAGGTAAATACCTTTGGGATGCTGGCCGGAGACCTAAAACTGGCTGGAGAATCCTTCACCATGGGATTCGATGATGGCGGTTCAGCGGAGGTTGAACTCGTTAACCCTGATGACCTGCAAAACAAGCTGTGGGCCTGGGAGCGGCACTTCATTCCTGAGACCAACCTTGAAGAACGGATCGCGGATCCGTCCAGCTACACGCTTACTTTCAACGCGGATGAGACCTATGCTTTTAAAGCAGATTGCAACCTGGGCAGCGGCAATTATACAGCAACCGAGAAAGGTCAAATTCAATTTGAAGCCGGTCCATTGACCCTGGCTGAGTGCGGTCCGGATTCTCGCTACCAGGATATGATCACCATGCTGGGTACGGTGCAGGAGTACAGCTTTGAAGAAAATGGAGATGTACTGGTCCTGAGTCAACCAGGTGGTGGTCCCATGGATTACTTCAGAGTCGCGGAGCCCGAGCCAGTCAGTGCCTGCCCGGTGGTTGATCCCGCTTACATCCGGCTGGATACCCAGGGGCTGCCATATTTCTGGCAGGCGAATACTGTTCCCGGCACACCTTACGACAACAGCCTGCCTCCAGGAGCGATCGGCCTGCCCCCTCATATCCAGGTGAATTTTGGTGTCGTCAATCCCCAGGATCGACTCCCTGGTGACCCGATCATTTATGTCATCCCGGTGGATGAATACCAGCAATTATGGGAGCAGGAGGGTGATGACAGTATAACCCGGCGCATTGAGCAGCTGCAAGAGATGCTGAGCGAGCAGCCCGAGCCCTTCCCCACCTCCGGGCTGCCAGTCCTGCCATTCGAAGAGGTGACCGGAGTCAATGATCTAGCTGTGCAGGGTGAATACCTTGATTTTGACTGGTTCAGCGGTGTGCGCTTCGTGGGACGCTTTTCACAAGACCCAAATCCAGTGATCAACGAAGACCTGTTCTATATATTCCAGGGATTCAATGAAGACAGCAGCTGCTTGATCAGCTTCTTCTACCCGGTTAGAACCGATCTGCTGCCGGATACAGCAGAAGATGTATCCGCAGATGAGCTGGAGAGTGTGGATAGCGATCCAAGCGCAGATCTCGACGGGAAAATTGAAGCTCTCAACAATTTAATTGCTTCCGATTGGGACCCGGACCTGAACACCCTGGATGCGGTTATCGGTTCTCTGGCCTACGTTCCTCCCGCACAGGCGGGCACCAGCTTAACCGGTGTGCTATGGGGCTGGACAGAACTGACCGAAACGCAGCCCGCCTCCCAATCCATCATCCCTGATCCGGAGAACTACACCCTGGTATTCCAACCAGATAACGGGCTGCAGATATTAGCTGATTGCAACTCTGGTTTTGGCACCTATACGATCGACGGGGAGCAGATGAGCATCGAGGTCGGCGTATCAACAACCGCCGTCTGCGGCGCCGACTCGCTCTCTTCGCTCTTCCTGGACATGCTCAACAGAGTAGATTCTTACGAGTTGAGCCAGGAGGAACTGGTGCTGAACCTGGCAGAAGTGGTTGGAACGATGCGCTTCACCAACCTGGGTCCAGGATTCAGCATTCCAGGATCGGGGGAAGGTATCCCAACCGCGGTAGCGATCGAACCGATCAACGTGCGCAGTGGACCAGGCAGCCAGTACAGCAGTTATGGGGTTGTCTCCATTGGTACTTCTGGTGAGGTGATCGGTATCAGCGAAGATGGCGAATGGTGGGTAGTTAAAGTCTCGATTGAGTACGCGCCGGATGGAAGAGGCTGGGTGAAAGATGAATTCGTGGAAGTCACCAATGCCGAGAACATGCCCTTGATTCCAACCCCACCTCTGGGTGACGTAGAATTTCCACCTCCGGATGCTGGTGTCGCCACCGCCACCGTTCTCCAGCCCGTATATGTGCGTGGTGGTCCCAGCACGGATTATCCCAGCTTCGGAATCGCACCTGCTGGAGCCATCGCTCCAGTGGTTGGAATCAGTGAAGATGGTCTCTGGTGGGTGGTCCAGATCCCGGTTGATCTGTCCCCTGAGGGACAGGGCTGGGTCAGCGCAGATTTCGTGGAGGTCATCGGCGGAGAGGATGCACCCGTGATCCCCAATCCCCCAGCACCATAAAAGTTAGCTGCAATTTGATGCCTAAAATGGATGCTGCATAACTTGGGAATTATAACCAAGCCTTTTAAAATTAAGCTACTTGTCATCCGAAGAAAAATACAGGAGATAATCCTTAATGCTACGAGAGCTGATCGCCAGTACCGCGGGTGGAGAAACGATTTTAGATTGGATTGAGTTAGCCGCTTTGGCGATTGAACTGATCGCCGTGGCGATCATCCTTGGGGCCTTCGTTTATTCACTGGCTCGTTATCTGATCAATTCAATTTTCGAGCCTGAGCAGGGAGATCAATACCAACAGCTCAAAGTCCGCCTGGGCAAAGCCTTGCTGCTGGGTTTGGAGATCCTGGTGGCCGCGGACATCATCCGCACGATTGCTTTAGAAGCCACCCTGCAGAGCGTGGTGGTCCTAGGCCTGCTGGTGCTGATCCGTACTTTCTTGAGCTGGGCATTGGTAGTCGAGATTGAAGGCCGCTGGCCCTGGCAGGCGAAGCGGGATGAT
>JALHTN010000709.1 GCA_022865865.1 Anaerolineales bacterium | reverse complement strand
TTGCGGAATTTGGTGATGATTTGCTCTGGTGTGTATCTTCTTCCTTTTGGCATTTTTTGCCTCCTTTTCGACCGATCATCTCATTCTACTTGGATCAGTTTTTGGGGGGGGCAGGTCAAATGATATCGTTTCATTTCCCACTGGGAGGTAAAGTTTTTTTGTAAATGTGGAAATGAGTTATCACTTAATCTCTTAAGTACTTGCCAGATACTCATTTTCTAAATCAAAACGGAAACCATGAAATTTCCGTAACTTGGGAATAAAGTAAATAAAGTTTCCATGAATTCTGATATTCTTCATTTCCAGCCTTGGGGCTGGATCGATCATCTTGAAAAAACGCTCTACGTAAATGTGAAAATGGAAAGCCAATAAGCTCTTATCAAACTAGATAAATTAATACATTGTCAGATTTTGTATCATCGGAATTTAAAACTTTATAATTAATTTCCGGTACTGAATTCCAATTCAGTGCTCCGGGCAAATTTTTAAGCAAGTTTCACACAGGGTTTAAACACTAATAATAGGCTAGAAAAGTGCTCACTTTCAGGATCCAGCCAATGATCAATGTAATATTGGTTTTCATTTCCCTCATAACACCATTCATTATTCCTTTTTATATTCCGAATGGGGGCAATGAAATTTTTCCAAATATCCATTCCCAGGCAGAGTGTGAAGAATATCTTGAGCCATTTGTAAATGGCTTTATTCAATTTGAGCAGTTGACCAATCCAATCTTTTCCTCAAAAACTGAGGTAGATGAGCAGCTAGATTTGTATTCTAATGTGTACCAATGCCTGGATGAAGGCTCCGCTCCACAGATAACTGGCGGAGAAAAATTACGCTCATATTTGGAGTATTTCCTCATTTTTGCAGGAGGCCTGGGTTCACAATCCGAAGACACCACGCTTGATCTGGTTTTATTGAGCAGTTCAGATGATCCCGGGGTTACGAAAATCAGGGATGAGGCTGGGATTGAAGCGCCTGATGGTTATATATTTGTCCGCTCCTATAACTCGCGTGAAGCCATGCCGCCGTTGGTCCGCAGGGCATTCCAATCCCCTGATGTAGCCGGGGTGACAATTCTATCCCGTTACATCGCGGTTCTGGCAGAAGAAAAGAAAACCTGGTCACAGCGAGCTCTCCAACTGCAAACCTTACCTGGAACAACCTCCCATGAGCTCATCCATGCCTATGTAAATTCAATCTTATTACCAATGGAGTTCGATTTACCAACCTGGTACAGTGAGGGTTTGGCGATATACTTCAGTGATAGTGCAATAAACCATACCATCATCACACCAAACTTTTCTATCAGCAACACCTCCTCTGCAGAATATCAAAGTTACGATACTGCTTTTAAATACCTAGAATCTAAACTTGGCCGCGAACGCTTGCTCATACTCATCGGCCAATCGATTCAAGAAGCTGATCCATCCATTCTGTATCAAGATTTAGGGATTAATGATGATCAACAGCTGATCAACCTGGCCAAAGTATGGAGCCAGACAAGAAACAACATCGGTCGCGGCGGTATAGTCGTTGTCGCTTTCATTGCGGTGCTGTTGCTGTGGAGAATAGCACCGCAATATAGATGTCAAAACTGCGGACACATTGGCAAGAAAAGGGATTTGATTGAAGAAGTCTACTGCCCCAACTGTAAGCGACCATATGATCGAATGGGTTTGTAAGAGCATTGTAATCATCTGCCGATGTTAATCAATTGAAGGATACCCAGGTACTCGAATTATCAATTTCACCCAGTGGCTTAGTTGTCGATCAAAAAAGGGAATATATGTAGAATGAGCACGCAGTCAATCATCCTCGCCGCTGGGAAAGGCACCCGCCTGGCGCCTATCACCAATACGCGTTCCAAGGGCATGCTGCCCATCCTTGGAAAACCCTTCCTCGAACGCATTATCCGGGGCATGCTATCATCTGGTCTGAGAAATTTCATTCTCGTGGTCAATCCAGAAGACCATGAAATTAGGGAATATTTCCAGAAAGAATTCTCTCTTGATGTTCAAATCCAGTTTATTGACCAGGACAGGCAGCTTGGCACCGCCCATGCGCTGAGATTGGCCGCCCCCCATATAACTGGTGATTTTTTTCTCTCCGCCTGCGATAGTCTGGTTCCAGAGGGTGAGATGAATTTGCTGGTATCTACCTGGTCGCGGTATCCAGGCTCACAAGGTCTCTTGAGCCTGGAGAGGATCCCGCAAAAAGATGCTGATAAAACTGGCATTGTGACCCTGGAGGGTGATAAAGTAAGTGGAATTGTCGAAAAACCGCTTCCAGCGGAAGCACCCTCCAATATCTCCAGTACACCGCTATATGCTTTCTCCAGCCGGATATTAGATTACCTCTCCCAGTTACCAATATCTCCACGGGGTGAGTACGAGCTCCAGGGTGCGATCCAGATGATGATCGATGAAGGCCAAACCGTGAACGGTATATTCCTGAAAAACCGTCTCACCCTGACAACCGCTGAAGATTTACTGGCTATCAACCTTGATTATCTATATGCTCAGGCACAAAGGGATCGAGTTGTAACCAAGAATATCGGATCACACACAAACCTGGTAGAACCAGTATTTATTGAAGAAGGCGTTGAGATCGGCTCGAATTGCCAGATTGGCCCAGGGGTTTATATTGAGAAGAATGTGCGTATCGGGGATGATGTACAGCTGGAGAATGTAGTAGTACTCAGGAATACTACAATTGCAACAAGTACCAGGTTGAAGGACAGGGTTATTTCTTAATGGTTGGTAATTTATTCAGGCGGTATCTGCTGCCATATCAATCTCCACCACCGAAGTATTGACTTTCATGGGTACGTAGGAATTATTCTCGATGTACTATGTTTGTTAGGGTGCAAACACAAGAATTTATACCGGAAGAAATGGTCTAGGTTACAAAAAACCTTCCCGAGTAAGGAAGGTTATTTCTACCAGTGGCGAGAGTGGGACTTGAACCCACGACACAAGGCTTATGAGTCCCCTGTTTTAACATTGATGCAATCTTATCGATCCGTTTTTACATTCCAGCGTCCACAAATCGGGGAGTGATAAATGAATATACCGACTCTCGCGCAAGGGATTATTAAAGATTACGCTCTGGACACCTACCTGCTCACATGGATTGAGGCTTTCCTTTTTGACCGGAAGGCTCTAAATTTAGCGAAGGGGACACTCGATTTCTACAGGAGACACTTGAACATATTTATCAAGTTCTGTGACTCTCAGGTAATCACACAAATAGATCAATTGGATGCTAATACTCTACGCAAATACTTGATCTGGTTGGAAGAGAAAGGACATAATCCGGGTGGCATTAGTGCAGCTTATCGATCCTTAAGAGCATTTTTATACTGGTGGGAAGAAGAGTTTGAACCGGAAGGATGGAAAAATCCAAT
>JALHTN010000103.1 GCA_022865865.1 Anaerolineales bacterium | reverse complement strand
TAAGTACTTGCAATAACGTTAATTTTCATCATGAAAAACCCATCTGCTCAGTTATCTTATTTACGTGAACAGGGATACCGCCTGACCCCCCAGAGGTTGGCGATATTAGATGTCTTAAGAAATTCCCAAGGTCACTTATCCCCTACGGAAATTTACCAGAGGGTAGCACAGGCGATACCTGGCATGACAGAAGCCACTGTTTACCGCACATTGAGTTTTCTGGGAGAACAAGGCCTGGTATTGGTTGCTCATCTGGGGAAAGGGCAGCTGGTATACGAGTACGCCGAGCATGATCATCATCATTTGATTTGCTCCCAATGCGGGGATATGCAGGAGATCGATCACCAACAGCTCAAAGACCTCTATGAACAGTTTACTCAAAAAACGGGCTACCAAATTCATTCCATCCACACCACTTTTTTTGGCCATTGCCCAGATTGTCTTGAAAGAAATTCTCGGGAGGAGGAAGATTAAAGCCGGTCATTTCGGAGGTATGAATGCTTTTACCAATTGACGCGTTACATATCCCAGATGGTTTCCTGTCCCTGTTAGTCTCTCTGCTGGCATGGATTGTCTCAATCTTGCTCGTAGGGTACGCATTGCGACGGGTAGGGCAGGATTTGGGAGAACGCCAAGTACCGATGATGGGTGTGTTAGCTGCCGCTATATTTGCGGGGCAGATGCTCAATTTTGCCGTTGCGGGCGGCACATCTGGCCATTTGATGGGGGCTGCACTGGCGACGATTTTGATGGGTCCCTGGGCAGCCATCTTGATCATGACCAGTGTGGTCAGCATTCAAGCTTTAATCTTTCAAGATGGGGGTTTATTAGTGCTGGGGGCTAATATTTTCAATATGGCTATTGTGGGTGTAGCAGTAGCACATATGACTTACCAGACGATAGTAAAGATCACTGGCAATTCCAGAAGGGGAGCGTTGATAGGTGGTTTCAGCGCGGCCTGGCTTTCAATCGAAATTGCCGCCCTTACTGTGGCTCTCCAGCTTGTATTATCGGGCACCTCACCAGCAAGATTGGCGATTCCAGCAATGGCGAGTGTACACGCATTGATCGGGATCGGAGAAGGATTGATTACAGTAGGAGCGCTGACTTTCCTGCTGTCTACCCGTCCAGATTTAGTCCGATTAGGGAAAACAAACCCTGCTGGCAGCCGAATTGTGTGGGTGATTGGTTTCCTGCTGGCCGCGGCAATAGCGATCGCCGCGCCACTGGCATCCACACGTCCAGACGGACTCGAGTGGGTAGCGATGCAGGGTGGTTTTATTGATCAAGCAAAAGCACCACTTTACCAGATCATCCCTGATTATCTCTTCCCCGGTGTGGCGAACGAGGCTGCAGCCACCATTGCGGCAGGTCTCCTGGGATTGGTGATCATTTTTGGGGTAGGTGTGGGGGTGGCATATTCCCGCCGCAACCAGCAGGCATCCGGCAGATAACCGTGCATATCCATTTTCTTGATCCCTACCAGGTTGGCATCAGTCCAATCCACAGAACGGACGCCCGCGTTAAGCTGGTTTTAACGCTGGCCTTTATCTTCACGACCGCCTTAGTCCCGGTTGGCGCATGGCCAATTTTAATATTGCTGCTGGTGATCGTCGTATCTATGGAAGTCCTGTCGGGCGTAGGTGTAGGCTATATCCTCAAGCGGGCACTGCTGGTGTTGCCCATTATTTTGGCTGCTTTTCCTTTGATATTCACCATACCAGGTATGTCATTGTTCTCATTCTCATTGGGCGCTTGGGAAATTTCCGCCAGCATTGCGGGAGTAGAGCGCTTTATCAGTATTGCGATGAAATCCTGGATTTCAATTCAAATGGCTATATTGTTGACCACGACAACCCCATTCCCAGATATTCTAGTGGCCATGCGTGCGGTGCGGGTACCGCGTTTATTAGTAGCAATTTTTGGATTGATGTGGCGCTATTTATTTGTGTTCGCAGACGAGGCTTTACGGTTATTACGAGCTCGGGCAGCTCGCAGCGGAGTTTCCGATATCGCTGGTTTACGAACCGGCGGCAGCTTGGTCTGGCGTGCACAAACCGCAGGAGGTTTAGCTGGGAATTTATTCATGCGTTCCCTGGAGAGGAGCGAACGTATTTACGTTGCGATGCTCGCGCGCGGTTATGATGGCGAAATCCGCACCCTGCCTCAAGCCGAGATGAAAACCTACAACTGGATCGTACTGGGTTTTGGTGGGGGGATATTGTGCCTGGTTCTG
>JALHTN010000708.1 GCA_022865865.1 Anaerolineales bacterium | reverse complement strand
TTCTTGATTTCCCAGCCTCTGGAGCACATCTTGGATTTGTTCCACATGCAGCTCATCATGATAAAAACCAACTCTCAGGGCTTGGATCAAGTTCAACCAACCAATTGCGGGATCATACATACTGACATGACCCAGGTAATCCGGGTCCTTTCCTGTATAGAATTTACGCGCTTCTTGGTGTGTTTTGGTCAGGTTGGATTTCAAAGCATCGAGTGAAGTCGGTTTATCGGGTGTGCGCTTTGGAGACCACATCCAACCTGTATTGAGTGGAAATCCAGGTCTTTTGTAAACATTGTCAATATCCACCTGGTATGGTTTGTCATAGCGTAATTTTGCCAGAGGCAGCAGCAGTACCCAGGTGATTTTATACAAAGTCAGGTTGCTTGAGTTAATCACACGCAGGTGATCTAGATTCTCTCCGACCGACCACTCCTTTACAGCAGGGGGCTGCCATAGCGCATCCTCACTGAGCTCATCCAGATCGGCAAATAACTGCTCCCGCTGCTGGTCCATCATCTGTAAATAGGTTATAACGATGTCGTTTGCTTCTGGCTCCATGCCCACATCTCAATCAGGATCCATACATTCGAATCCAGGTAACTGAAAATCCAATTCAAAAATCTTATATCAAATCAGCTTCGGTGGACCCTGGCGGATACGCAATTCCAGCTTTTCAACGATCTCCGGGGTCCAGGCATCAGCCCAGTCAAAGCCATAATCGAAGGGACTGATTCCTTCTATCCACCAGGTAATGCCAACTGCCTGGTAAGGTGCCAGCAGAGCCACCGCGGCTGCCGGATCATCCCCCGGCGTAACCCCATACTGCACCAGGTCGAACGCTGAATCTTTCCCTCGCTGACTCTCGATGAAAGCTGATACCTTGACCCAATCATCTGGTGTCACTGGGTATTGTAAAACATCCGGAAAGTAGCCATCATATTTTACAGCTCGTTGGAGGGGCTTTTTATTCGGCCAGGTCCCACCAACCCAGATCGGGATATGGGGTGATTGTACCGGTTTGGGTAGGAAGCGCATCTCCTTTAAATTGTAAAATTCTCCCTGGAAGCTAAATAGTTCCCCGCTCAACAAACCGCTTAATATTTCCAAACCTTCGTCCATTTTCTTTGCGCGCAGTTTTGCGTCCGTCTCTTCTCCGAAGTATCCAAACTCCCATTCTTCCGGTGCACCGAGACCAACCCCCAGTATCAGCCGCCCTTTTGAGAGCTGATCAATAGAGAGTGCCTCACGCGCCAATTTCCAGGGCCTGCGGCGTGCCAATGGGGTGACCATCGTTCCCATGCGGATTCTGCTGGTGCTCATGGCGATTGCAGCCAGGGCGATCCAGGGATCGATCACCCGGCGC
Organism: Anaerolineales bacterium; assembly: GCA_022865865.1. The sequence continues at coordinate 5,564 of JALHTN010000708.1, read as the reverse complement.
CACAAATCATCAAACAGGATATGGTCCCAAACGAAGAACCCATCCCATCCTGCCTCCTCAGCCTCGCTCGCCAGGTCAGCCAGGCGCCTGACATTCGCGAAATCATCCAGTTGGGGAATAGATAAACCGTATTGCATATCACCTCCGGTCCAATTCAAGTGATTCTCACCCCTCATCAACCTTCATTACATAGTATAGAGCAAGGATTAATGTTTGTATAGCAGTTCGGAGTTGATGAAAGCACTCACTCGAACCAGATTGAAATGGCTTTTGGTGTTAATAAATAAAACTCCCCACTCGCGTGGGGAGGCAAGGGTAATCATGTTAGGTTGGCTCGTCCTTTAATGCGATCAAGCCTGGATGCGGCTCTGATAAAATCGCTCCACAAACATGCCAATTAGGAGACCCAGCGCACCAAACCTTAAGATCATCAGTATCAATGGCCAATCGTAAACCAGACTAAGTGTAGCTCCAGCTGCAGCACCCGCTGAGAATCCGATTAATGAACCGATTAAACTCCGCTTCCTAGCTACAGAATCTTGCGGTGTCCTGGTCAGAAATTGGGCTATGATACCTGCGAGGGTAAAGATAATTCCCATGGTCAGGAAGACCGATTCTTCCCCATCCATTATCAGGTTCAGCAGTCCTGGGATAATAAACACGATGCCAAGGAGCAGCAAGGGATGAACTCCATTGTGCTCCCTGATTCTCGGTTCTCGCCGCCAGCGGACCAATGCCACTGCGCCCACCAAAAGCGCAACGAGCGCCACCCCAATGATGATATATAATGTCATTCCGTTCACTCCAGGCCTCCAATGCTCAATCTTGTAATCACTCGCCTAATTCCAAAGTTCTATCCTCTTGACTATACGGTTTGAAGGATAGGCTAAGTGTAAAGTAAAACCGTACGATCAGGAAGATCCTCCAGTAGGGTTCTAATCCCTACTGGGGAAGCATAAAAAAAATCAATAATATGTCATTAGATCGATAACAGGCAGCCTCATTCATCAGTAGAAATTACGAATATTAATCATTGAATGTAAATATTTATGGATATCAAACAATTAGCAGAAAACACCCTTGAACTCTACCAGACCAAAGATTCATTTCCCGCGATTATCTCCCAGTGCGCACTGCCAGATCCAAAAATAACTCTGAACACTCTGGCAGATGTTATGCGCCATCAATACTGGAATGAGAAAGACCTGGTCGGGGCGCTGGCTTTTGCCCGGGCTGGAACCCAATTCGGGTTGCAAACTGCACTGGATTTTTATGCCTCGGATCCGGAATTGGCCTACGAACTGCGCAGTGCTTCGAAAGGCTTTGCCTACAATTTTGCCTCTTTTGCATGGATCGGCTGGGATGAGTCAGGTATAGAGATCACTTCTGCGGATCATGAGGCTGGATTTGATGCGGCCAGGGTTAACTTGCGCCTGGCTATAGAACTCGAACGCGGCGATTTACCCACCAGCCGGGCATTCTGGATGGTCGCGGCTTACCATCTGGCAGATGGTGAGTACAACCAGGCGATCGACAATTTTGAACAGGGCATCCTTTTTGCCAAACGAGCAGATGCTTTGGTGGATGAGCTGCTTAATCACGGATATATTTTGATTTCGAAAATGCTCAAATCCCCCACTGATACCAGTCTTCAAGATGATTATGAAAGGCTCAAAGCTGACTTTCGGGAAATTGAACACGGCGAGGACTTTATACTGCAGCTGGATACCGCATACGCAGTGTTTTCGAAATAAGTTATTCTCTATTTATTAACGGAATCTACAAAGGAATGATGGAATTATTTTCGATCATATATGGATTTTCGTTCTATCATGCCTTATCGGTTAATGTCCTTGCCTCTACTAACAAATCACTGTCAAATCCTTCCTCAAACCAAAGATAAGTATCTCTCATTACATCTCTCGCCATCTGCGCTTGGTCTCCTGCTTGATCAAATTTAACCAGAGTCACCGCTGCTCGCAGCTCCAAGGTTTTCGCTTTTTGTTTTTTCGCAATCTCGATCGCCTGCCAATACCGGGTGGCGATCTCACCCTCAGACACACCTTGAACATCCGCTAAATATCCCCACAACCAATTAAGACTGGATTCATACCACAGCTCATGACTTGACTCTGCCTTGTCCAAGGCAGTTTCAATTAGCTTTAACCCCTCCTTATTTTCGATTTTCTCCCCATAAGCTTCAGCCATGAGTGAAAGAAAGTAAGGACGGCCAAGCTCAGCACCAATAGCTTGCATTGCATTAATCCCATTTTCCATCAGCTTGAGCGCCATTCCCGCTTTCCCGGATTGTAATCTCGCCCATCCCCGGATGATCATGCCCAACGCTAAGAAAAATGGGAAACCCGATTCTTTAGCTAATTTGAACGTCTGCTCACTGTGGAGCAGTGCAGATTGCGAATCTCTTCTCAATGAATGAAACAGGGCGGCCATTCCATGAGCAAAGGTTAGGCTGTATGGGTGTGATATTTGCTCTGCATATATGACAGCCTCCTGACATTTGTCCACAGCTTGATCAAGGTAGCCTAGCATCCACAAGTTCAATGCCAGGTAATTTAAACAGGTCACCCTGGGATTCTGACCGTACAGGAAGGTTAAGGAATCATCCTGGCTGCTGTCATAAAGATCCAGAGCAGTTTCAAGGTGATCCCTGGCAGCAGAAATCTCCCCCAGATGAGTGTGGGTAAAACCAAGCATCCAATGGGCTAATAACATAAGGTTGGTATCCTCGCCGCCTTCAGCAAGTACCAGTATCTGTTTTGCCATTTGGTATGCAGTCATGTGTTTTCCCCTCACCTGATAAAATGCGCACAGACCCCATAATGCCGGAGCGATCTGCTGATTATCCCCAGTCTGCTCGCAAAGTTCTCTCGCTCGTTCAAAGGTTAGTTCAGCCTGTTGGGAGGCATATCCTTGAGTCGCAACTAGAGGTGCGCCCAAGGAGATTTGCAGGGCCAGCTCTGTTTCAGCGCGCTTCTTACCTTCTGGAAATTGGTTTAGTAACTCTAAGCCTTTTCTTAGCTGACCAATCGCTTGTTCATTGGCTGATACACGTTTCGCATTCTTGGCGGCTAGTAAAAGAAAATCAATTGCCTTTTCAACCACTCCAGATAATTCGTAGTGTCTCGCTAATTTAACAGCGACTAACTCCTTCTTATCCCCATAAAATTGCTCCAACCCAGCACCAATTTTTTCATGCAGATAGGCTTGCTCTGCGATATCAAGGTTCTCGTAAACATATTTCCGAAACAGGTTGTGACGGAATCTGTAAACTGACAACCGCTGCTGCCCAACACGCTTAATTTCACTGACTTCAACCAGCCTGTGCACCTTGGCTAAATCTTGACTCAACCGGTGAATGATCTCTGACTCATCTAATCCCATAACCGCAGCAATAACCTCTGCAGTGAATTCCTCCCCTTCAACACTGGCTGCGTTCAATATTTCTCTTAATTCTGGTGGTAAACGATTAATTCGACGTTCAATGACTGCCTCGACCTTGGCAGGCATGGTCCCCCAGGAAAGCTCCTGACTCTCCACCCAATGTCCGTGAACATCTTTGATAATTGAACCTTGATCTTGCATCTGGCGCAGCAGCTCGATGGTGAAAAGTGGATGACCAGCAGTATGCTGGAATAATGCCTGACGAAATCCTTCATCGAGGTTGTTTAATTCAGTATTTAGGAAATCGTCCACAAATTTACGCCGTTCATCCTGATCAGTACGATCCAGGTTGATCTCAATCTTTCCGTATTTACGTCTAATTTCTGGCAGCATCTGAACTAAGGGGTGTTGAGTATGATCACGAATTTGAGCAACATCATCGGGTCTATATGACCCTAAGATTAGAATGCGATGTCCCTCAATCCTGCGGGCAAGGTGGAATAGTAAACTGAGGGTTCCAAGATCAGCCCACTGCAAGTCATCCAGGATTAATAGAAGTAGATGTGTCTGTGAAAGTTTTTGCAATACTCGTGAGTATTGGTCAAAAAGATCCCTCTCGGAATCTCCATGGTTGATATTTATGGGATAAGGTCTGCCTTTACGTAGTTCTACCTCGCGATCCAAGCGCTCCAACCAATCAGGTCGATCAAGTGTGTAAGATGATGCACGCCTCACAAGGGATTCACCGGGTATAAAACTTTCAACTAGATCTGGTCCATAATCAAGTAATGCTTGCGAAGAATGAGGAATCAGATCCCACAATCGCTGGGCATTTTCCTGATTGATCACCCTGGTGGATTGCTTGGCAGCAACATCTCCATTAAGAAGAGCCATAATATTGCGAAATGGAAGGTGGGGATCGCCGATTCCAGAGAAAGCCTCACAGGTAGCATAAGCGATTACTAAATCTTCATGCGCTTTTTGAGCTCGCTGACTGAATTGCTTCAATATGGCAGTCTTCCCTTGACCAGCATCACCCACCACGAAGGCAACCTGTCCATCACCTGCAAGAGCCAAATCAAGCTTACTGTCCAACCAGGCAAGTTCCACTTCCCGAGCGACAAATGCACTGCGCCTAAATTCTGGTTTTTCTTCATCCATCCCGGGATAAGGTTTGGAACGGTGCTCGGGTTTAGCTGCAGAGGTAGCAGGGTACCCCACGGAGACCTCTGGCAGCTCACCGCGTATGATGAGATCGTAAATATTTTTAGTCATTTCAGAAGGTTCAACACCCAGCTCATCATTGAGAGCTTGCTCACATCTCAGGTAGGTAGTGGTTGCACCCGCATTATCTCCCAAATGATTATGAGCGATCATCATGGCCTGAAAAGCTGTTTCTGGAATTTGCCCAAGGGATATCCATCTCTCTGCCCACTCAAGAACTTCCCGCCAGCGCTCCTCCTTGCTCAAACGCTGCAAGAGCAGTGCTATTTTATTGTCATAGGAAGCCCGCAGCTGATCACGCGAAAGGAATATCCAATCCTCATAGAAACCGGGCAGGAATTCCCCTTGATATAAGGCAGCGGCTTGTTTTAATTGTTCTGTAGATAAGTTTTCAGCAGGTGTATGTTCAAGTTCAGCACAGTCAACCCAATGATCTGCATCCTGGTTGAATGCCAGGGACATTTTATCCGCAAGGAAATAATCATCACCGATGGCACTACGTAATTGCCACAGTGAGTAACGCAATTTGCTGCGTGCTGAAGGCTCATCGCTTTCCGGCCAAAGGATTCCAGCGATTTTCTCACGCCTATGCTGGCTTTTTGAGTTCATCAAGAGATAAGCCAGTAATGATTGTGCTTTGCGCGATGGAATTTCGATGGGAGCTCCATCGATATGGATTTCAAACTTGCCCAGTAATTTGGCTTTCAGCATTTCTTTCAAATAATTATGGAATCCGAATGGAACAAAAAAGACAAAACTACTAGATAAATCTCAGCGCTCAAAGTATACCATCCCGCTTTTTGTAGAGGATGATCGTGTGTTCTGACTTGTCGGGATAGCCAAGCAGGGGGAAATCAATAATATAGATTCCTCAGACTGCCAAACTCAACCCCACATGTTCGGAAAACACAAAACAAACGAATAATAAACGCTCAGAA
>JALHTN010000707.1 GCA_022865865.1 Anaerolineales bacterium | reverse complement strand
TCGGAGTTTATCGCTAAGAAGGTGCGCAAGTTCTTGTCCCGGTTGTCTGTCAAACCTTTGTTTATCGAACCTGGCAGCCCGTGGGAGAATGGCTACATCGAATCCTTCAATGGCAAGATGCGGGATGAGTTACTTGCAAGAGAGATATTCTATTCACTGAAGGAGGCTCAAGTTCTAATTGAAATGTGGAGGAAGCACTACAATACTGTCAGACCGCATAGTTCTCTGGGGTACAAACCCCCTGCTCCGGCGACTATTGTGGTTCAACCTTCTCAAATTCAGCAAATCAGTCTAACATTATGACTGGTACATATTGTGGGGGCAGGCCAGCCAACAAATTCTGCACCCCAAACACGTGAGAGTAAATCATATGTCGAAAGCACTCGCCCGGTTTCTAATGCCAGGGTATGGAGAAGTTTGAATTCTATCGGGGAAAGGTCAATAGGACGTTTGTTTACACTGACTATATGTGCAGTCGGGTCAATGACTAAGTCGCCAATAATTAATGGCTCATATCTTGAGAGCAGCGGAACAGTGCTTTGAGTTCTTCGGAGAACGGTTTTGATCCTGGCAAGGAGTACGGATTTATCGAAGGGTTTAGTGATGTAGTCATCAGCACCCAATTCTAAGCCTAAAGCTTCATCCAATTCACGCCGTCGAGCAGTGACAAAAATTACCGGAACTCCGACATGTTCCTCAAAATGACGCAATGCTGTTAAACCATCCATACCTGGAAGGCCTATGTCAAGGAGAATTAAATTTAGCTGCTCACGTCGGGCCAATGCTAACGCGTCTTCGGCGTTTGCGGAGGTGTATACCTGATACCCTGCTTGTTCAAGATGGAAGCTAAGGCTGCGTCTAAACAAAGCGTCATCGTCTACGAGCAGTATTTTTATTGCCATTGAATCTCCATTACAAATTGTGGAAAGCATTTAATTGTAATTCATGTTAGGCTTGTTTTCTCCCAGTTTGGTGTTCCATAATTTCGGAGAATTTCCTTTTCAAGAAAATAAGTGAAGGTATTTTTCACTGCCGTGATTGGTAAATATGCAATTTCTGAATAATTTTTACACCGCATTTGTCGTACAAGATTTCAGGCTGTTGAAAAAGTCCACGATATCGGGGAAAACAGGCCGTAGAGCCATCTTTCGAAAAAAAGAAAACAGTTTTTCCAGGTAGTTCTTGAGCAGCCTTTTTAGGTTTTTCCCCGCTGCGATCATCACTCCTTCGATGTTGGCTTTCTGCAGGCCCCTCAACCGGAAACGTCTCAACCGGTGAAAATTCTTCGCCTCCCCAAACAAGGGTTCGACCCAAACCCCACGTTTCCGCATCGCTTTATTGTAGGCTTTTGTTTGTGAATAAGCAGCTACCCGGTCGAGATATACCTGGTGGAAAGAACGGAAAATATGTCTGCCACTTTTGCTGCCGGTGCAGGCCTCCTTCACTGGACAAGTATTGCAAACCTCAGCCTCCCCTCGATAAACGAAAACTTCTTCTGTCTTCCGCCGGGAAAAAAGAGTGAGGAATTGTCCCTGGGGGCATCGATATTGATCATTTTCAGGATCGTATTTAAATTGGCTCGCAGGAAAATAATCGGTCCGTTTGCTCAGATTTGGAATGGGGATATAAGCTTTGAGCCCCCGTTTTTCCAAGCCAACGATATTCGGAACTGTACCATATTTCGCATCCCCGCTGGCAATCTTGGGCTTCAACTGCCAGCGGTCACAAACCCAATCCACCATCTCCAGCAGCGGAGTGTTGTCCATGATAGACGCCGGTGTGACCAGGGCGCTCAAGATGATCCTGGCCTTACCTCCATCCACAACATAATGGTCATGGTAGCCCAGGACAGTACTGCCGCCTCCGGAGGGTCTCATGGGAGAGGCAGCGGGATCGACGGGGCTAACCTTCTCGTCCGCGAGCCGTTGGTAAGACGATTTCCGCGTTCCGATTATTTGTTCTCCGTTGTATTTCTCAACCAAATCGGACAGGGTTTCTGTTGTTGACACTTTCTCATGCGGTCCCCAGAGTTCTTCCAAATGCTGTTTAGCCTCATATTCAGCCCGATCGATCAGCCCGCGAATGTCTGTATTGGCCCGGACCTTGGTTCCGTCGAAATACAGCTCCTCACCCCAAACCAATCCCGCCGCAGCACACAGCTCAACGATCTTTTCGAAGAATTGGTGAAAGACCTCCAGGCCGTAGCGCTCCCGTATCTTGCTCAAGCTGCTGTGATCGGGAACTGCTTCAGGAAAGTCCTACCCGATGAACCAGCGGTGGGCGATATTCAGATGGACCAGTTCCATCAACTGCCGTTCAGACCGGATCCCTTCAAAGAAGGCGATCAACTGCAGCTTGAAGAAGACGACCGGATCAATCGACGGCCGTCCGAAATCAGAGTATAGGTGCTGGACCAGATCCCGGACAAAGCTGAAATCGACGTCTTCTTCTACTTGGCGGTAGAAGTTATCTGCCGGGATCAGGTTATCCAGGGAGAGCTCCCGATGCACCTGGAAGTGCTTGATCATATAACCCATCATAGTATCGCTCCCGGGAAGCTTAGAGATTGAGGCGTTGGATAACAGCCTGGAGTTCAGCGTCGGTGATACCGAGATAGCGTTTGGTGTAGGCAATGCTGTTGTGATTCAGTTTATACATGATCAAGGCTCAATCCACTCCCTGCAACCGGGCGTGATATCCCCAGGTTTTCCTCAAGCTGTGGGTACCGTAATTACCTCGCAGTCCAACACCATGGCAAATAGAAACGATGAACTTCCAGGCCTGTCCTCGCTTGATTGGTTTGGAGTAGGTATTCGTCTTGGTGTTGAAGAACACGGAGTTCTTGGGGTTATTGGCAACACCAGGGAAAGCTGCCAAATATTCTTCAAGCGCTTCTCGGATACTTTGGTTGATCACTACTTCGTGTCGTTTGTTCCGTTTCTGTTCGTGAATCCAGAAGCGCTGTTTGTAACCTCTCTGGTCATCCAGAAAATGACCAATCCGCAATTGCAGTAAATCAGAAATGCGCAATGCGGAGTTGATTCCCATCGTAAACAACAACAGATCGCGTAAACGCCCCTGCCCGCGCAACTGGTTTTTGATTTGTGCAATCTTTTTCCGATCGCGAATGGGTTCAACAAAGTTCATAGATTCTGGTGAACAGAAAATGTCCTTCAGGATATTCTGTTCACTAAAAACACGGTAGCAGAAGTGAAAACAAAAAACAAGAGCCGAATCATCGGCCCTTTTCCATATCAAGTGTACACAATGGTTATTATGTTTACATGCTGAAGCCTTCCCAATTTCAGTCAGTTCGACTAACATAAGAACTTGTACAAATAATGGGGGCAGGTCACGACTGGGCCGAGCGGCTCTGGGCAACCCGACGGCAATGGTCACACTGGGTCGCGCGGTGAGGACGTGGTCGAAGGCAAGGATCACGAGGTATAGCGTATTTTTACAAGGAGAAAGAAAATGGATATTTTGACTAAGGCCGAGCTAGAACAGTTAATGCGTAGAGAACAGCAATGGTGTGTTTCAATCTATATGCCGACCCATCGTACTGGGGCGGAGACCCAGCAGGATCCGATTCGGCTGAAAAACCTGCTCGGAGAGGCTGAGAAGCACCTATCGGATAAGGGTGTAGGCAGGCGCGATATACAAAACATGCTCGAGCCGGCCAGCAAGCTGTTGCAGGAATCTTATTTCTGGCAGCATCAGAGCGATGGTCTGGCGATTTTTCTCTCTTCCAACAGAATTCGTCGCTATCGTCTCCCATTGAATTTTGCAGAATTGATGGTTGTCATAGACCACTTCCACATCAGTCCGCTGCTGCCCCTCTTCACTGGCGACGGCCAATTCTACATCCTGGCGTTGAGCCAGAACGAAGTCAGGTTGCTGAATGGTACGCGCGATAGCGTCAGTGAGGTTGACATCGGGCAGGTGGGAGGCAGTCTGGCTGAAGCCATCCCATCTGTCAATCATCAAATGAGTCTTCAACTCCATGCTTCTGGTTCCACCGGCGGGATGTCCGGGAGTGGTTCCGTAACATTCCATGGGCAAGGCGGTGGCAGCGACGAAAGCGCCAAGAATGAGCTGCTGCACTACTTTCGCCTTGTCTCGGATGGATTGACAGAATTTCTTCAAGGAGACCGTGTACCGCTCGCGTTGGCGGGAGTCGAATACTTACTTCCGATCTATAAAGAAGCCAACACGTATCCGAACTTGATCGACGCGGTCATCAAGGGCAACCCTGATTTGCTGAGTGCGGACGAGTTGCACAAAAGCGCCTGGGACATCATTAGCCCACTCTTTCAGGCAGCTCAAGAAGAGGCTTTCGCACATTACCAACAACTTGCCGGCCAGGCAAGCGAACGAGTCGCAGACACATTGGAAAAGATCGTTCCGGCCGCTTATGATGGCCGGGTTGAAACGCTGTTCGTCGCCGCTGGAGTGCAGCAATGGGGTGTCTTTAATCCAGTTACAAATGAGATTGAAAACCATGATCAAATAGAGTCCGGCGATGAGCCGCTGCTGGACATGGCGGCCGTTCAGACCTACTTGAAAGGTGGAATAGTCTACGCCGTGGAACCAGAAAAAGTGCCGAGTGGGACATCTGCCGCCGCTGTGCTCCGTTATTGATCAAGTGTCATTGTGATCAGCCTGGCGACTGCGCGCTTTGTAGCGTTGAAGCACGAGCGATTCCGCGTGCAGCGGCTGAAACCCGAGAAACCAAATCACATTGCTATACGATAAGCTAATGTTATTCTAAAAAACCAAAGGAGAGGAAAAAATGGACGAAGCAAATTTCCCTATTGAGTTTAATAATGAAATTGATGATGTGAAGAAAAGCGAGAACGAATTCTACACCCTAGCTGTAGACCGGCTTAGTAAATTGGCAGAAGGTTACAATGACATTTCAGGCGGGGTTGTTAACTTGAAGCAACCTGCCCAAGGACATCAGACATCGTATATATACGAAGTAACGATTGTCGTCTATATGGGATCAGATCATATCGCAGCTACCGAAAAAGGTGAGCAGTTTCAATCCACACTGGATGGCGCTTTAGATGCTGTTGAACGGCAAGTTCGTGAACGTCGTGAACAACAGCGAAACTACTAAACTTCCCGGATTGCTCACTTTAACGTGGTCAAATACGCTGAGGTAGACGAGGCCTAGATCGAGGTTTCTGAATAAGGTTACCACCTGAGCATTGTGGTATCGGGCCGTGGCCAGGGAACACGGGAGACTATCGTAGCGCTGGTATAGGGCTGAGTCATCGGCCTACCGCCAGGTAGCCAGTGCCTCCCCAAATGGGTAGAAAGAAGGAGTAACCCGCGCGGGGAATATAAACAACTTACTTTTTCAACAGGCTGATTTCAAATACAACATAGACTCCAGGGGGTGATAATTTCGCAACTTATTGTAAGTGGTTTGTCTTGGGAAACTAAAATTTTGCATCTATCCTATAAATAACACATAAAGCACCGAATATCTTTTCGGGTATTTTATCCACTTTTCCCTATCACTACGATGATCATCTCTCAATTCCTGCAATGTCTTGGATTCAAAATTCAGATCCCGCTCAATTGGCAATCTCAAGGGTCCTTTCACTGACTTCATTTCTTATAAGGAGAAATATCGCAATTCAATCTCAGATCAATCACTAGCCAGATGTAGATATAATTCCAAATAATGGATCATTACATTCGAAAAAAATGTGTTTACACGATCCGGAATTTACTCCTTCAGTACCCAGACCAGCCAAGTTCCATTGTGTAAGTCACCCTTTATAAATCAACCATTTTCACTCAAAATGTAAATGCTCCAGCACTCCTTTGTTGATATGTATCAACAGTACCTCAAATATGGAGTACAAGGATCAATTTCGGCTGAGATTTAATGTACAATAAATTTGGCAAGTAACGCCCAATGGTTCTTTTACACATGGGGCAATGCCTTGCCGAAGCGAGCTGTTGGCAAAAAATATGGATGATTTGGGTCATTCGCTGATTACCGGGTGTTCTATCTTTTAAGAACCAATCTCCACACAATGGAATTGATCATTGGTGCCGACATGATGGATTTAATAATGCTAAAGGTTTGCATGGTGAGCGAGGAAAAGAGCCTGCATGATATAATCGCCCCATGAAATTGACCCTTGAAGAAGTAGAGCATATTGCAGAATTAGCGCGCTTGCGGTTATCGAGTGAAGAAAAGGCGCGTTATGCGGCACAGCTTTCAGATATCCTTGATTATGCTGCCCGGCTGCAGTCCGTAGATACAACCGGAATCTCTCCGACTGCCAGTGTTATCACGACAGACAGTGTTCTTCGAGAGGACAAAGTGCGTCCCGGGCTGAGCCAGCAAGAGCTGCTGGACAATGCACCCGAGATCACCAGAGGTCAATTCCGCGTCCCCCCAGTACTGGAGTAAATTCAACTTCATGAGCGAAATTGTGGATCTCTCCCCCGGAGAATTGCTCATTGCCTTGCGCTCGGGGACCTTGTCCAGCCGGGAGATAACGTTGGCATATCTGGCCCGGATAGAGCAGCTGGACCCCTCTTTGCACGCATTCCTAGCGATAAATCCTGATATCTCCCTGAGCCAGGCAGATGAAGCCGATCAGAGGCTGCAAGCATGGCGCCGGGAGCCAGACCAGAATTTACCAGCCCTGATTGGAATACCGTTAGCGGTCAAGGACGTGCTGTGTGTGAAGGGCTTGCCCTGTACCTGCGGTTCGAAAATCCTGGAAGGTTTTATACCACCTTTCAATGCTACTGTTGTGAAGCGCTTGCGGCAGGCAGGCGCAGTTATTTTAGGGAAAACCAACACCGATGAATTCGCCATGGGATCGTCCACGGAAAATTCAGCTTATGGCCCGACTCGCAATCCCTGGGACCTGAATCGTGTCCCGGGCGGCTCAAGCGGCGGCAGCGCGGCGGCTGTTTCCGCTCGATTAGCGCCGGTTGCCCTGGGTACGGATACCGGGGGGAGCGTGCGGCAGCCAGCTTCGTTTTGTGGTGTGACGGGTATCAAACCCACTTATGGGCGGGTCTCGCGCTACGGGTTGGTGGCCTATGGTTCATCTTTGGATGTCGTTGGCGCATTTGGCCGCTCAGCCGCCGATATCCTGCCGCTGTTTGAGAGTATGGCGGGAATCGATCGATTGGATGCGACAACGGTTGAACTGCCTGTTCCTGAGATCGATCTGGGTGCCAGAAGTCCAAAACTGGATGGCCTGCGGATCGGAATACCAGAAGAGTACTTCATTGAAGGGATACAGCCGGAAGTTGAACAAGGTGTTTTACGAGCGATCGACCAGTTTGAAAAACTCGGTGCCCAGGTAGAAAGGGTGAGCCTACCTTATACAGATCAGGCTCTGCCAGTCTACTATCTGATTGCTCCTGCAGAAGCATCTGCAAACCTGGCCCGTTTTGATGGCATCCGCTATGGACCACGTGTTGCGGCTGATGAAATGTGGGATATATATCGCAATACCCGGGGAAGTAAGTTTGGTCCGGAAGTAAAACGCCGGATCATGCTGGGTACCTATGCCCTCTCAGCCGGTTACTATGAGGC
>JALHTN010000706.1 GCA_022865865.1 Anaerolineales bacterium | reverse complement strand
TTGATGCAAAAGAAATTAAATGAACACGGGTTGAAAGCGGAGTTTGTAGCTCCCCGTCTATGGGAGCATCCCAATACGATAGATGGCGCATTTACAGCGAATGATCCTCAAGCGCGGCAGTACGCATTGGATAGGGTAAAAAAGACGGTGGATATTGGTCGCGAATTAGATACCAACCTGGTGGTGTTGTGGTTGGCACGCGAAGGAACCTATATCCGGGAAGCGAAGGACGCAGTACGCGCTACGCACCAGCTCCTGGAGGCATTAGATCTGCTGCTGGCATATGAGCCGGAATTAAAGATCGCCGTTGAACCGAAACCGAATGAGCCCATGGATTTGGCATACATTCCAACCATCGGTCATGCATTAGCGCTGGGTTTCCAAACCAGCGCACCGGACCGGGTTGGCGCTCTGGTCGAGAGCGCCCATGCAATACTTGCTGGTCTCGATCCTTCCGACGAAATGGCTTTTGCCCTGGCATTCGATAAGCTGTTCAGCGTCCATTTGAATGATCAAAATGGGCTTAAGTTTGACCAGGATCGCACTTTCGGTGCGGTCGACCTGCGCCGGGCTTTCAACCAGGTCCGTGTGCTGGATGACAACCAATTCTTCAATAAAGGCATGGTCGGTCTGGATGTGAAAGCGATGCGCACACAACCTGCTGAGCTGGCCACCAAACACCTGCGCAACAGCATGTTGGTCTTCCTGCGCTTGGTGGAGATCGTCCGCTCGATCGACCGGAAGCGCATCCAGGAGTTGATCAGCGCCCGTGATTACGAGGAATTAGATTGGCTGTTGCTGACCAGCTTGATGGGAGATTAACCACTGTAACATGAACCAATTAGAAAAAGGACCTGCAAATTATGAAGCGTGATCAATTCCTGACTGAAATGATCCGCAGTGAGTTGGCGGAGATCGTTGGACAAGAATATGTCTCGGTGGGTGAGAGCGATAAGCTGGTTTATTCAACAGATTGGGCCTGGATGCCGCAAATGTGGTTGGATCGGGGCGAGCCATTACACCCGCCAGATTACATTGTCCATCCTGGCTCTGCACAAGAAATTTCCGAGATCATGGATATTGCCAACAAATATCGGATTCCTGTAGTTCCCTGGGGTGGTGGTTCGGGATCACAAGGGGGAGCACTCCCGGTCTTCGGTGGGATCTTGCTGGATACGAAACGTATGAACAAGATCATCTCAATCGATGAAAAGTCACTGACCGTGACGGCTGAGGCAGGGATCATCATCTCTCAGCTGGAGTGGGCGGTCAATGAAAAAAATCTTACCTTTCCCCATTACGCGGCCTCAAGCAATTGTGCTACCTTGGGCGGTGCGCTGGCCCCTCGGGGTACGGGTACGGTCAGCACAAAATATGGAAAAGCAGAGGATATGGTCTTGAGCATGCAGGTGGTCTTGCCAACTGGTGAGATCATTCGCACACCCCCTGTACCCCAGCATGCCGCTGGTCCGGATTGGTTCCGGCTTTTCTTGGGTGCCGAAGGAAATTTCGGGGTGATTACTGAAGCCACGATGCGCTTGGAATACATTCCCGAAGCACGATTCCTGCGCGCCGTGCTGTTTGACGATCTCACAAAAGCGCTGGAAGCGGGACGGCTGATGATGACCCGCCGGCTCGATCCTTTCGTCATCCGGCTTTACGATCCCGCCTCTACCGCCTCACGCGTGAAAAAGATTTTGGGCTATGAGTACAAGGGTGCCTATATGGTGATCGGTTTCGATGGTGATCCTGAATTGGCTGCACTGCAGCAAAAAAAGGCTCTGGAAATTTGCACCGACTTAGAGGCTCGCGATCTTGGAAGTGAGCCCGGGGAGAAATGGTGGCAGCACAGGTATGATTTCTATTACCCTCCTCAGAACCTAAAACTGCCCTGGATGTATGGCACCACCGAGACTATCACCACGTATGACAAAATTGAAAACCTCTACTGGGCCGAGAAGAGAGCTGTTGAGGAGGGGTTTTCCGACCTGGGGATCAAATTTATCGGACATTTCTCGCATTGGTTTCACTGGGGAGTCATGCTTTACTCACGTTTTATCATTGAAGACCCACCCCAGAATGCCCAGGAAGCACTGCGCCTGCACAACCGTATTTGGAATACTGCCATGCAGGCCGTGATCGCCAATGGTGGCATGATTAATGAGCACCATGGTGTTGGGCTCAAACTATCCCGCTACATGCGCAAACAGTATGGGGAAGCCTGGCCGATGATGCTGAAACTGAAAAAGGCCATTGACCCTAATGGCATTATGAATCCGGGAAAGACCGGATTTGGATTTTAACCATTTCATAACCATAATCAGATACGGAAGGACGGCATGCTGATAGATAACTTTGTAGATACGATAGAGAACTGCCGCTACTGCTTGATGTGCCGCCACGTCGCCTCGGTTGAATACGTC
>JALHTN010000705.1 GCA_022865865.1 Anaerolineales bacterium | reverse complement strand
CGACCTCAGCCGGTTGGGGGAGCAGCGAGCGCAAATCGTACTGGATGCGATTGAGGTCTTGAAAGTGCGCTCTGATATAGACCCTGAGAATATCGGTCTATGGGGGATCAGCCAGGCGGGTTATGTGATGCCGCGCGTACTCTTGCAGAGTGAGGACGTCGCCTTCATGATCGCAGTCTCCTGCCCAGGGATGGCAGGCGTCGACCAGGGCGCTTACCTGGTGTCAGCTCAATCTATCTGTGCTGGCATCCCTGAAAAGCAGGCAGAGCAAATTCGGAATTTGCTTTCTGTGATCGAGAGGGTACCGACGTACGATGCGTATGTGGAATACAAGCAGCTCCTGGATGCCTTACCTGGTATTGATTCTGCGGCGATATTTGGTTACACAATGGGAGTGAGACCTGAGGAGGAGTAGCATGTGCCCGATCCTGATGGTGAATACTTCTGGGATCCCATCGAGGTCATCGAGCAAACCACGATCCCAGTGCTGGCCTTCTTCGGTGAAAAAGACACTCAGGTCGATCCATTCCAAGGAGCGAAGGCCTACCGGGAGGGGCTGGAGCGGGCTGGAAACCCGAATTTCCGCGTCAAGCTCATCCCGGACACTGACCACAACATCATCTTATCGGAGACAGGCTGCCTGGAGGAGCGAGAAAAAAAGTGGCCGAGAGAATGGACCAAATACGCTCCGGAGTATTTGGACATATTGGAGGAGTGGCTCAGGGAGTTGCGGCATTAATGGATAACATGAATAAACGCATACAAAGCCCATTTAAAAAACCTGTCCAACTGCGGGAGGTCCGGGAGAGCGACCTGCCCATATTCTTCGAGCAGCAGCTGGACCCATCTGCTAATTCTATGGCTGCTTTCACAGTCAAGGACCCATCGGACCGGCAAGCCTTCACAGCCCACTGGAACAAAATCCTAGGTGATGAGGGCATCACGATCATGACCATCCTTTTCGATGGGGATGTAGCAGGTTCCATCCTGAGTCATGGATGGTTTGGGGAGCCAGAGGTCAGCTACTGGCTTGGAAAAGAATACTGGGGTGAGGGGATTGCAACAGAAGCGCTTGCAGCGTTTTTGGATCACATCAAGAGGCGCCCCCTGTATGCCCGGGCTGCCAAAGATAATATTGCCTCGGTACGGGTGCTGGAAAAATGCGGGTTCACAATATGCGGTTATGATAGGGGTTTTGCCAACGCGCGCGGTGAGGAGATCGAAGAAGTAATTTTGAAACTGGGCTAGTTTGTGGTGTAAAACACAGGGGAGCATTTCTATGGACCGCTGACGCATAGGGATGCGTCAGCTACTTAATTGAGTTGAACCCTGATTGGGGATGTATTGTGATAAAACCGCTTCTGATTTACATCGCAGAGATTGGATCGCGGGTAATCAACCTCTCGAAGATGGTTCCCTTTTATCTGGAGCGGCTTGGTTTGGCGAAAGTGGGTACTTGGACCAAACTAAGTCTATGTGATTGTTTGTAAGCCGTATCTCTACCCCTGCACAAAATTGTTTGAACAAACCCCGGTGGTAAAATCTGAATGATGAATGTGTATAAGCATACTCAGGTCGGCACTTTTCTGATCATCTCCTACAGTGCAGTGATCTTGTTTTTGGGTATTTTATATATCTTGACAGATTTCAATCCGATTGCTCTGGTTGGCTTGACTATTATGCTGGTCATCCTGGGATTATTTGCTACTTTGACAGTACAAGTCGGTGACCAGAAAATTAAGATCTATTTTGGATTGGGATTGATCCGTAAAGATTTTCTCATCAAAGAAATTGTGGGATACCGGGTGGTGAAGAATCCCTGGACCTATG
>JALHTN010000704.1 GCA_022865865.1 Anaerolineales bacterium | reverse complement strand
TTGGATGCGACAACGGTTGAACTGCCTGTTCCTGAGATCGATCTGGGTGCCAGAAGTCCAGAACTGGATGGCCTGCGGATCGGAATACCAGAAGAGTACTTCATTGAAGGGATACAGCCGGAAGTTGAACAAAGAGTTTTACGAGCGATCGACCAGTTCGAAAAACTCGGTGCCCAGGTAGAAAGGGTGAGCCTACCTTATACAGAGCAGGCTCTGCCAGTCTACTATCTGATTGCTCCTGCAGAAGCATCTGCAAACCTGGCCCGTTTTGATGGCATCCGCTATGGACCACGCGTTGCGGCTGATGAAATGTGGGATATATATCGCAATACCCGGGGAAGTAAGTTTGGTCCGGAAGTAAAACGCCGGATCATGCTGGGTACCTATGCCCTCTCAGCCGGTTACTATGAGGCATATTACGAGCAGGCGCAGAAGGTGCGCACGTTGATCAAAGACGATTTCGAATCTGCTTTTCATGAGGTGGATGTCATCGCGGCTCCGGTTGCACCAACCACTGCTTTCCGCATCGGTGAGCACGGTGATGATCCCCTGTCGATGTACCTGGAAGATATTTTCACCCTACCTGCAAACCTGGCGGGAGTACCGGGGATCAGCTTTCCTGTAGGTTTCGACGATCAGGGATTGCCAGTCGGGATGCAATTGATGGCCCCCCATTTCCAGGAAAAACTGCTCTTTGAGGCAGCACATGCCTACCAGCAGGTGACTGACTGGCATGCCAGACATCCGGGATTGGAGAACGTCCATTGATGATGGGACCTGGTTTACAAAACCCTACCACGATGAGCGAATCCTTTAAGCTGTAAGGACAAGATTAGCTATTGGAGCAAAAATAATGCCGTCTATGGTGCCTGACAAGGTAGATGAATTTCTCAACTGGACCTGGTCGCAAATCGAACCAATTTTTCAAGATCTCCAACAGCGACCACTGGACGAAGACAATATTGAGGTCTGGCTCAGTGAATGGTCCGATATCAGCAAGCTTTTGGACGAAAGTTATTGGCGTCTATATAATGCCACCGCGATGGATACCAGCGATAAGGCAGCAGACGAGAAATATACCCGTTTCCTGGATGAGATCAGGCCCCGGACGATATCTGCAGAGCAGGGACTCAAAGAAAAACTACTGGCAAGTGGAATTTCTCCGCATGGTTATCAAATACCACTGCGGGACATGCGTGCCCAAGCCGACCTTTATCGAGACGAGAATCTACCGCTGCTGAGTGAAGAAAAAAAGCTGATTGTTGAGTACTATAAGATCATGGGTGCCCAGATGGTTCCCTGGGCGGGAAAGCAGATTCCGCTGCCCCAGCTGCAGCCGGTTTACCAGGAAAGGGACCGGGAGCGCAGGGAAGAAGCCTGGCGCCTGGCTGCTGCCAGGCAGCTTGAAGATCGCCAGGCACTGAATGATTTGTGGGGTAAATTCCTGGAATTACGACAATCGATCGCCGCCCATGCAGACCTCCCAAATTACCGGGCATACCGCTGGCAGGAATTGCTGCGCTTCGATTATTCCCCCGAGGATTGCTACCAATTTCATCTAGCCATTCAAGAGGTGGTTGTTCCCGCAGCACAAGCACTCTATGAAAAACGCCGCCAACGCCTGGGGGTTAATTCCCTGCGACCATGGGACATTTATGTCGATCCTTTCGGGATGCCAGCCTTGAAACCATTTACTACTTCCCAGGAATTGATTGCAAATTCAGGAAATATATTTTCCCAGGTCGAACCCCTATTCGGACAATATTTTGAGCAAATGCGCGGGGAAGGATACCTCGATTTAGAGAACCGGGCTAATAAAGCTCCCGGCGGTTTCTGCAGCCATTATAAATACTCGAAACAAGCCTTCATCTTCATGAATGCGGTCGGCATTCACGATGATGTGCAGACTGTACTGCATGAGGGCGGGCACGCCTTCCAGGCTTTCGAGTGCGGTCACCTGCCATATTTCTTCCTGGAAATTCCGTCTGAATTTGCAGAAGTTGCCTCCATGTCGATGGAGCTCCTGGCCAGCCCTTACCTGGAAGCTGACCAGGGTGGATTCTACAGCCCTGGTGAATCCGCACGGGCGCGGATCCAATATTTAGAAAGCATGCTGCTCTTCTGGCCATATATGGCTGTGGTGGATGCGTTCCAGCATTGGGTGTACGAGAATCATGAAGCTGCTTGTGATGCAAGCAACTGCGATACCCGTTGGGTGCAGTTGTGGGAGCGATTTATGCCTGGCGTGGATTGGGGTGGCCTGGAGCAAGAGGTCAGCACAGGCTGGCAGCGCAAACCCCATATTTTTGATGAGCCTTTCTATTATATTGAGTACGGCCAGGCCCAGCTGGGGTCGGTGCAGATCTGGCGTAATTCCCTCCAAGATAAAAGCAGTGCGGTTGCAGCTTATCGCCGGGCGCTAGCGCTGGGCACCAGCGTAACCCTGCCTCAACTTTATGCAGCTGCTGGGGCGCGGTTTACATTTGATGCGGCAACATTACAACAAGCTGTTGATACAATCTTGGAGACTATCTCGGATTTGGAAATGGTTATTGGCTGACCAGTTTAACGCTGGTGGGCATCACAATCACAGCATGCAAAGGGAAGGATTATGGAATACCAAAGATTAGGAAAAAGTGGACTAGAGGTTTCCCGCATCTGCCTGGGGACGATGACTTAT
>JALHTN010000703.1 GCA_022865865.1 Anaerolineales bacterium | reverse complement strand
TCACATACTTGCAGCATTGGCTGTAGCTTATTGCTACAAATTTCTGCATCAACGCGCGAAGAAAGTATATGTCTTCTTTGGTGGTTGGATTCTAATTGTAGTTTTTTACTACACCTTGCTGGTGTTATCGCAATTTTTCCTGATCGGCTTCGTTATTGACCTGCCTCCGCTATCTGCGCTATTTAGGAATTTCCTGCCGGAATTCCTGGTGGTTACGATTATTTCCACTCTGATCTGGATTGCCCTGCCGAGGCGCTACCGCAGGCCGCTGTGGTATGAGCCGAAGCAAGCGAAGGATCTAAGAGCTGAAATCCCAGAAGAATAGGATAAAAGGTGCATTATGCGAATGAAAAATTCTATCATCTGGAGAATGCTGGCCTGGTTCCTCTTGCTGGCGCTGATCCCGCTCGGCACGGTGGTAATCTTCGTTCAGCGGCAGGTAAACCAGACTATCGTGGATGTCGAATTACAGGCAGCAGTCAAGGAAGCGCGCCTGCATGCCGCGGAGAGCGCCTACCATCCGGATGCTTTCGAGCAGCACACCCAAATTTATGACGGCACTGAAGAGATCGCCTTCATCCTTGGAACGGACGGTACTTACCTGGCCCATATCGACCGCCAGAAGGCTGGCACTCCTGCAGGAAATGACTTCACCGATTAAATCCTGGGTACCTTCTTCTCCAGCGACAGCGGGAGCCTTGACAACAGCGATGCCGGCCAGATCATCGGCTATGCAGCCATCCCGGGTCAAAAATCAGTGATGGTCATTGTCAAAGATAACCAGGCTGTTCAAAATACCCTGAATTCCCTTTCAAGATCTATTTTTTTGCAGCTTTCCGTCATCCTGCTGATCACCTCCATTGTTAGCGGCGTAGCCATCCTGGCGGTGATCAACCCTTTACGGCAGCTGGCAAACTTTGCCGATCAGGTCGGTTCGGGAGACCTGGGTGCCACAATAGATCAGACCGATCTTGAGGGTGAGATCGCCGTGCTGGCAAACAGCCTGAGCAACATGACAGCCCGCCTGCGTGACCTGATAACCAACCTGGAAAGTAAAGTTGAAGAACGCACCCGTGACCTGGCGATTGCAGCGGATGTATCGCGCCAGATCACCCGCGTGCTGGAGTTGGATATTCTCTTGCCGGAATTGGTGGAGAAAACACGGCAGGGTTTCAATCTGTACTACGTTTCTTTATATTTATATGATCAGCGGACCGAAGAATTATTATTGCAGGCCAGCACGGGCAGGGAAGGAGCCCTGATGAAGTCGGGAGCAAAATCCTTTCACATCAGCGCCCGCCCCAGCCTGGTGGCACAGGTGGCCCGCGACCGCAAAGCCGAAATCATCAATGATATTGAGAAATCCACGATTCACTTCTCCAATCCGCGCCTGCCAGACACGCGGGCGGAAGCGGCATTCCCAATGCTGGTCAGCGATGAACTCGTAGGCGTGCTCGATCTGCAGTCTGAGACTGTGGGGCGCTTCCAGGAGGACGAAGCGCAAATCTTCTCCACGCTTGCCGAACAGATCGCCATTGCGGTGCGCAATGCGCAGTTATACCGCCAGCAGGAACACCTGGCGCAGGAATTGGAGCGCACCGACCTGATGAAGAGCCAATTCCTAGCCAGCATGAGCCACGAATTGCGCACGCCGCTCAATGCAATTATCAATTTCACCCAACTGATTACAATGGGTGTTGCCGGACCGGTGACGGATGAACAGGTGACTATGTTGAATACTTCCCTGAGCAGTTCCAGGCACCTGCTGCAGCTGATCAACGATGTGCTGGATATCAGCAAAATACAGGCAGGCAAATTGAGCCTGTATATTGAAGAGCATGTGAACCTGTATGATGAGATCCAGGCGGTGGTTGACATGGCCGAGCCCTTGCTGGGTAAACAAAACGCTTTGTTGGAGCAGCCCATCCGATTTATACAGGATATTGATGACTGCCTGCCATTGACTGCCTGTGACCGGCGGCGTATCCGACAGGTGCTGTTGAACCTGCTTTCCAACGCCATTAAATTCACCGAGCAGGGCAGCATCACCCTGAGCGCGAAAAAGAAGGGGGCAGAATTCATCTTTGCCGTGATGGATACTGGTCCTGGCATCCCCCAGGAAATGCAGGCTCGCATCTTCGAGCCTTTCGTCCAAACGACCGATGGTATTAAACATGCGCAAGGCACCGGATTGGGTCTGCCTATCTCGCGCAGCCTGGTCCAGGCGCACGACGGCGACCTGTGGGTGGAGAGCAAAATTGGCGAAGGGACGACCTTCTTCTTTACCCTGCCCTTCCGCCCGCCAAAGATGCATTAAAGGAGATTGCACTATGAATTGTCAACAACCCGTTCTGGTTTATGTGGAAGACGACGAGGCCAGCATCCTCATAATGAAAATGGTGGTCGAAAGAGTAATGGGATTGCCGACTCTGCATGTTCTGCAAAGCCGCGCTGATTTTGTACAGCAGGTTAAGGGACTTGGTGTTGTGCCAGATGTCTTTCTGTTGGACATACAAATGAAACCTTATGATGGGGTTGAATTGTTGGCCATGCTGCGAGGCGACCCGCAGTTCAAAGAGAGCAAGGTGATCGCCCTGACCGCCAGCGTGACAAATGAAGAAGTATCGCTCCTGAAGAACGGCGGTTTTGACGGCGCGATTGCCAAGCCGCTGAATATCAATGCTTTCCCAGATTTGATCGCCAAGATCATCGATGGTGAGAGCGTCTGGTATATCGTATGATATAGGAAACTGTCACTGAGAACGAAGTGAAGCAGTCTCCCGCCACGGAGAGGATTGCTTCGTCTGGCTGACCCCCTTCTCGAAAATTCAGTTTCTTCGGGAAGAAGGGCGCTGGTTTTGGCGGCAAAGAACTCCTTGATCTAGATTTTATTGCCCGTCAAGTGAAATACCTGTCCATTTGGACAGGTATTTCCTTTA
>JALHTN010000102.1 GCA_022865865.1 Anaerolineales bacterium | reverse complement strand
GGGGTTGGTCCGGGTGGTGAGAGGAAGGTCGTGTCTATCGGGGAATGCGTATCGATTAATCCAATACTATTCGGACCTAATAGCCTCACGCCATAATTCCTGGCAATATCCAGGCATTGTTCTTCCAGTTCAGCCCCTTTCGGGCCTGTCTCCCGGAATCCTCCCGATGCGATAATCAGGGCTTTAATTCCCCGCTGACCGCAATCGAAGATTGCCTTTGGAATGGTTTGCGCAGGGATCAGCAGAACACCCAAATCAACCGGGTCCGGTGTTTCCTGGATATGGCGATAAATTGGGAGACCCATCAAACTGTGACCCTGGATATTTACCAGATGGATTGCTCCCTGGTAGCCACTTTGCACAAGATTGCGCGCTAGCCCATAGCCCAACTTCGTGGGATCAAGTGATGCGCCGATGATGGCAACGCCTTGCGGGGAGAAAAAATGTCGAAGTGAAGGATCGCTTTTCATGAATACTTTATCTCAATTCTTGCCTTATTCTTGAATTCCAGTTCGAATGAATAGGTTCCAGGTGATCCTGATTCCCAGGAAATCCGGGCATTTTTTGAACAAGCCTGCTCAACCTGTCCAGGTATAGCAAGTTCAATCCGTCCATGGGAATTTCCAGGACGTTCTAATTCAAATTCAAGGGATTTGTCATGCGGCCACCAATTGATAACCTCAAGTCCCTGCGAGATATGCAGGTTGCTGCCCAGATATTGAGGCGTGTATGGATGTCGGGGTCGCAAAGCCAGCAGTACTACCCCGTGAGGAGGAATCTGCTCAAAAGTGAGATCCTTTTCAGCAGGATCGTTATTTTGGATCAGGTGAGTTGTACCCATCCAAAAATCCCTGGCATACATTTCCTGGCTTTCCTTTAGGTAAAAATCATTTATTTTAAAGAATTTGTCCTGGGCTTCCTCTTTCCAATTGAAGAGGGCAACCAGGTGCCAGGGACCCGTGGGTCCGTCCAGATCGAGTTGGACACGCTCTGGTGTTGTGCTATCGAACCAATCGAGGATATAGGGTCGTTTGCCAATTAATGGCAGCAGGACTTTTAAGATATTCAATCTCTCTGGAGGTAAATCCGGAACATGATCCGAAATCATCAAGGAACCTCCGCTCAGGGCGATCAAACTGGCAATGGTTTCTACTTCGGTTTTAGTTAACTCTGTTTCAGGTCGCAGCAATAAGCAATCCGGGTCATTGATCCACCAGCGAGCATGCAGATCGGACCTGGTCAAGGTGTTGTGGACCGCGTTGAATGCTGAAGGAAAAGAGGCTTCTTTTCTGAGCAGGTATTCGATCCCTTTGAAGTAAGGGTTCCAGCGCCGGGCAGTGTCGGCTCCAATACGCATTCCATTCACCAGGCCGATAGCTGGTCCTAGCGGGCAACCACAACCAAGCAAGAATGTGTCCTCTCCGGCTTCTGCTCTCACTAATTCTAATCCTGTGCGCAGCACTTGGGCCCGGGTTTGGGTAGCATCATGAAAACGACCTGGCAAAGCGGCTGCGTATAGGAAATCAAGTTTCAAATACGGAAAACCCCAATCGCTGGTAGCAGAATGAATTACCTCTCTCACATATCCCTGGGCATCAGGATGAGTTAAATCCAGGGCTTGTGTAAAGGAATTCCACAAGAAACCGGCATTAACAGGACGTCCAAAACGATTTCGCAGCACCCATTCAGGATGCTGATTTGCCAGCCTTGATTTGCGATGCATGATAAATGGCGCCAACCAAATTCCAGGGGAATAATCACCCTTGTTGATCTCTCTTGCCAAAGGTGTCAATCCCTCTGAGAATCCTTGATTGAACGATAACCAATCTCCAACTTGAGTTTCAAATCCATCATCAATTTGAATAATTTCTAATGGTATTTGCTCCCTTAATTTTTTTAGAGCCTCAAGGTTTTCTTGAATATCTACAGCATTCAATTGACCGATATAATCCTCACCTGAAAATTGGTACCATGAGCACCAACCACTTGGTGATTTGGTATCGGAAAAGTTTTCTGGCGCTAAATTGTGCTCACGCATCACGGCTTCTAGATATGGAGCCAGGGGATCCGGATTGTCAAGGTGCAGGAATTGGAGACACGCCCAATCGGTTTCCATCTGCCTGCCGGGATCC
>JALHTN010000702.1 GCA_022865865.1 Anaerolineales bacterium | reverse complement strand
TAACACACTCCAAACCCAGTGAGATACCACGTTTTTCTGCCTCAAGTGCTACTTCTCCCAGAGTATCAATCACGATTTGCCGCTCTTGAGACGTAGGTCCTTGGCCAGTGAACACGCCACCAGCAAAGGCAATACAACCGCACAGCTTGGTGCCACCGACTGCTTCAAGGTTTTCCAGCACGCTCACTAAGAAAGCCTTGCCTTTTTGCGGAAAATCAGGCATATGGGAATCTTCTGGCAAAATCACTGAGGCAGTTGCTTCAATCCCTGCTTCAGCGAAAGCCTGCTTATGCAGTTGCGGTTCAAAATCCCAGGGCCTCATTAATGGGATTTCTATAAAATCGAAACCCACTTTTGCTGCCTCCGAGATGGCAAAATTTCCCTTCTCAGTTGTCCAGTCATCAATCCAGATGAATGCATTAGCTCCAAATACCGGCATATTTCCGTCCTTTCAGAAAGTAGATCCAATATCCCCTTTGATTATATATTTATTTATTGACCTGCAATTGCTGCTTCGATGTCCCGCAGATAAGCAATCCCATCTTTTGCATACTCATCTCGCAGGGGTAAATTCGCTGAAAGTTTAATAGCCATTCCCGGATCGGCTCCAGGCGGCACCGGTTCGAGCGCCACTGTACCCTGAAAATCTACCGCTTTCAACGCCTTGAACAGCCCGACAAAGTCTGTGTGTCCGCTCCCTGGGGACTGGCGATTGCTGCCAGCCACATGCATATGAACCAGGTAATCACCTGATCTGAGAATCGCCTCTGCAGGATCGGATTCGTCGATATTCATATGGTACGAATCCAGATTGAGTTTCACATTGCCTGCGCCAACCTCTTGGATGAATTTCAGGGCTTTATCTGCGGTGGTTAGCTGGTACGTCTCAAACCGGTTGATCGGTTCCACTGCCAGCGTGATGTCGTGATCAAGCGCATAAGTGGAGACTTGCTGGACCGAATCAACTGCGTTTTTCCATTCGGTCTCGGCAATGGATATCCAATTTTCTTCGGACTGGGGGTCGCCTGTGGGAGTTGTCCGACCTGCAGGGAATGGCAGAACTAATAGGATAGGAGCCCCAACCTGAATACTGAAATCAACGACCTCTTTCAAGAATTTCACTGCAGCTTTGCGTTCTTCTTCATCCGGGCTCGATAAATCTCTCCCTGGAATACCCCAAATAGTCCACCCGAGCACTGATGTAACTGCCATGTTGAATTCTTGGATTAGGGATTTAATTTCATCTATATCATAAAGCGAAGGTTCGCCCTTGAGCTCGACCCCATCGTACCCAAAGCGAGACAAACGGTCAAATGTTTCTCGTATGGGTTCATCGTTATAAACCCAGTTATTTATTGCATACTTCACGATTATTCTCCCTCAGGACACATCGATGAACACTTTCATGGTTTTATCTCTCTGGGTATCGATGAAACGATATGCTTCAAGATATTCATCCATAGAGAAATGCTTTGAAAACAATGGGTCAGTGACAACGGCACCGGAATCGATCAATTCAACAGCTCGCTCATAATCTGGGCGCTGGTACATCAATGTGCCGTGCAGGTTAAGTTCACGATCCTGAACCAGCCCCATATCCATTCGAGGTTTTTCACCGAAAACACCAACAACAACAATCGTGCCACCTTTCTGAATATTCTCAATCGCAGCGGTCATGGTATCTTCGACACCCACGCACTCAAAAACTACATCAAATCCATCCTGGCCGAATATTCTCCCAGCAGCATCCGCAAGGCTCTCTTCCGCGGTATTAGATGTTCCTTCTAAACCACATTGCCTGGCGATTTCCAAACGGTAATTGCTCAAATCTGTGATCAGAACTTGTGAACCATTCGCTTGGGCGACCTGTCCAACGAGGTTTCCAATGGGGCCTGCCCCAAGCACTGCCACCCGACGACCGCTAATGTCGCCAGCGCGCGATGTTGAGTGTACAGCTACTGATACCGGTTCCACCAGGGCACCCTGTTCAAAGGAGAAGCTATCGGGAAGAGGGATAATTGTCTCTGCATCGGTCACCCAATATTCCTGAGCACAACCTGGTGCCTGAAAACCTTGGACTTTCAAATAATCACAGATATGGTAATCACCCCGCAGACAAGGTGCACATTTTCCACAAACAATTTGTGGCATAGATGTGACTTTCATGCCGAGAGAAAATCCTTCTACTCCCTCCCCAACCGCTGCCAATGTAGCTGAAAATTCATGGCCTTGAACTACCGGATAACTTGTGTAGGGATGCAGCCCATGAAAGACATGCACATCCGATCCACACACACCAATACGCTGAATTTCGAGCAATACCTCATCCTTTCCAGGTATTGGAACCTCAATATCATGAATCATGATCTCGCCTGGGGCAGTCATAACAGCTTGTTTCATTGTTTTGTCTCCTTGCAAACCAGACTAATTCAATTAATCAGACAACTCTCAACCATCCGCCATCAACAAAATACGTCGATCCGACACAATAGCTGGCGCGGGGGGAGCATAGGAAAACAAAGAAATGAGCCAGTTCTTCTGCGGATGCAAATCGGCGAATTGGCGTATATTTCTCAGCGACCCCCTGTAAATGTTGCTCCCAGGTAGTATCGGTACCTTCGGTCAGCTGCTTGGCTGTCTTAACCCAATCTGGAGTTTGAACTAATCCGGGATTGATGCAGTTGACGCGTATGTTGTCACCGATAACTTCATCAGATAGATTCTTAGAGAACATCATCTGTGCAGCCTTGGTAACATTGTAAATCGGTTCGTAATCCAAGGGCTGCTTAGCACAAATGGAGGCGTTGTTGATGATTACACCACCACCACGCGCCCGCATGAATGGAACTAAACCACGTGAAAGGCGAACACCAGCCATGACATGCAGGTCCCAGTAATACTGCCATTTCTCATCGGGAGCATCCAAGATTTTCTCGTTGCTGCCGGTACCGGCGTTGTTGATTAAAATATCCACGCCACCAAAAATTTCTCTGGTTTTTTCGACCAAGATCTCGATATCCTCAGCTTTGGTCACATCTGCCTGCACTCCCAGAGTCTTTACTCCAAATTCGGCCTGAATTTTGTTGGCTTCTTCCACAACGCGCCCACCATTTCGAGCACACAATACCAGGTGTACGCCCTCTTGAGCTAAGCCACGAGCTACAGCCAAACCAATCCCGACACTCCCGCCAGTGATTACTGCCACTTGATCTTTGAGTTCTAGATCCATGCTCCATCTCCTTCAATTACGTGGGGATACAATTCGATATTAATATTCAGGTTGATTACCATTTCTGATGGACCTGGTCTTTGATGTAATCATCATAAATCTGGCGCGTAGTTGCCATCACCTCTTCAGTAAATCCAGGAATATCTGCAGCTAGTGCATTGTCCTTCGCCTGGAGAACATTTTTTGCGCCTGGTATGGCCAAGCTGACAGCATCGAACATCAGAATCCAGCGTAAAGCAAATTGTGCCATGGATACGTCATCAGGAACCAGGCCGCGGATTTCATCAACGGCTGCAAGACCGGAGTCGTAATCAACTCCTGAGAAGGTCTCACCAATATCAAAGGCTTCACCGTAGCGGTTGAAATTTCGATGGTCATCAGATGCAAAGGTCGAATCCCGATTCATTTTTCCTGTAAGCATGCCACTCGCTAGAGGCACACGGGCCAGGATGCCCATTTGATGTTTCTTCGCTAAATCAAAGAATAATTCTGCCGGTCGCTGTCGAAAGATGTTGAAAATGATCTGTACACTCTGGATGTTAGGATACTCAAGCGCCTTAATGGCTTCTTCAACTTTCTCAACACTCACACCATAGAACTTTAATTTGCCCTCCTTTACTAGATCATCCAGGATCCCAAAGACATCAGGCATGTAATATATCTGAGTAGGGGGACAATGCAGTTGAACTAGGTCTAATGCATCCACGTCAAGATTACGCAGGCTGCGCTCAATGAATATTGTTAAATTCTCCTTGGTAAAGCCCTCTGGAACATGGGGGTTTAATCGTCTCCCTGCTTTGCTCGCCACATACACCCGCTCCGAACGTTCTTTTAATACCTTGCTGATCAATCTTTCGCTGCGCCCATCCCCGTAGACATCTGCGGTATCAATGAAGTTAACCCCATTATCCAGTGAAGCATGGAGTGCAGCTATCGCATCCTGCTCACTCACTGACCCCCATTCCGCACCAATCGCCCAAGCACCAAATCCAATTTCTGAAACCTGCCAGCCTGTCCTGCCAAATGGTCGATAATTCATCTTGTGCCTCCTATCCTAATAACAGAGATTTCTATTTTATTAATTAGCTAATGCCTCATAAAGAGGTTCGAATGCCTCGTAAGATTGGTTGAAAATCTTGTACAAGCGATCATAAACGGGCTTAAGTTTCGGGTTGGGATGGATTTCATCGACAACAGGGGTTAAAGTTTCCGCCAAAGAAAAATCCGGGAATATTCCAACCCCAATTCCACCTGCCAGAGCTGCTCCCATGGATGTAGCTTCAGCAAGCAATGCAGGCCGCACGATTGGTTTCTCGTAAATATCGGCCATGATTTGCCGCCAGACCCCTCCCTGAGCTCCCCCACCAATCACGCGCATTGCCTCGATTTTTGCACCTTGTTCCTCAAATGCCTCCAGGATTACTTTCAGGTTGAAAGTGATGCCCTCCAGTGTTGCCCGGATCATATCTTTACGGGTATGCTGCATCGTAAGACCAAAGAAAGCACCTCGTGCGTTTGGGTTCCAGCGAGGCGCTCGCTCACCCAGGAGATAAGGGAAGAAGAGCAGGTTATTCGCTCCGGGGGGGGATTCCTCGACCTGCAAGTTCATTAATTCATATGAATCTAATTCAAGTTTTTCTGCAGCCCACTGTTCCGGTTCACAGAGTATCTTACGTACCCACTGGTAGGAACCCCCTGCAGCCTGCATCGTTCCTGTTGGGCTGAACATATCTGGAACCAGGTGCGCCCAGGTAAAAGTGCGCATTTTCGGATCCAGGATTGGCTCCGAGGTTGCAATACCGATCCATGATGATGAGCCAATGTAATTGTAAGCACTCCCCTCGCGAACGACCCCTGCACCCACTGCCGCGCAGGAACCATCGCCGCCACCGATCACAACTGGTGTGCCAGCTGCTAATCCCACTTCTTCGGCGACCTGAGGCAGAACTTCTCCCACAATGTCTGTTGAGGCATGCAGCTCGGGTAAACGTTCCCGGTCCAAACCTATGGCAGTCAATATACTGTCTGACCAATCTTTCTCATTGAGATCATAAAGATTCATCCCAGAAGCATCAGAATAATCCGTGACAAAATTGCCCGTCAAGCGAGCGACGATAAAATCTTTGGCATGTATAAATTTGTGAGCTTGGGAGAAAAGGTCTGGCTGGTTATTCCTGATCCATAATATTTTTGCACCTGAATAAGACGAGCTTGCTCGATGACCCGTTATGCGGTATGTTTCTTCCCACCCAGCTTTCTCAATCAGGTAATCCGCCTCATCAACTGCACGCATATCTGCCCAAATGATCGCATTGCGCAGGGGACGTGCATCTGCATCCACAGCCACACAGCCCATCATCTGACCGCTGAAGGTGATGCAGGCGATATCTTTTTCCGAGATACGTGCTTTTGATAAAAGTTCTTTCGTGGATACGCATACTGCCTGCCACCAATCTTCAGGATTTTGTTCAGCCCAATTAATCTGCGCAAATTCAGTTTTATACCCAAAGAATGAACTGGCAAGCACCTCGCCTGCGCTATCAAACAGCGAAGCTTTATTTCCGGTTGTCCCTAGATCGTGTGCCAATATGAATTTATCACTCATGTGTTTTTTTTACCTAAAATCTCAGCAAAGTTTTGATCGTTTGACCCGTCTTCGAATGTTCAATCGCCTGAATGATCTGGGTTATTGGATACTCGATTGAAATGAACTCCTTATGGCTTAATTTCCCTGATTCTATCCACTCACACAAGGGTTCCTGGGCAGCTGCTTCACGGGAGCGAGTGGGCCATTGGTGAACGAATAGGTTGAAATTATATGGTCCTATGTCCTTATGCAAATTAACCATCGGGGTATCAATCACACCATAAACACAAACCGCCCCACCCATCTTTATCAAAGGCAGCGCTGAGTTGATAATTGCTTCCTTTCCCACCGCATCAATCACAGCGTCAAATGGTTTCCCGCGTTGGTCAACCAGGGCACGCAATTCCTCCTCGTCAGGGGCCAACGCTGTATCAGCACCCATCTCGATAGCCTTACGGCGTTTCTCAGGTAATATTTCGACCACGGCAATAAATCCAAGATTCAGGAGACGGGCAAATTTAACGAAACTCAAACCTACCGGTCCGGCTCCGAAGACCAGGATATCGTCATCTTCCCGAAATTGGAAATCCCCAAAGGCTCCATAGACTTCCCGCCAGGTGCACAACAGGACTGCATCTTCAACAGAAATCGAGGCTGGCACAACACGCATGATCTCGTAAACCTCGTACCAGCCGTTTTCGGGGTTTACAACCCCATCGGCTACCATTGCATGATGGTCGCCGGCCAGTATATATTCCGAAAATCCTCCCCAGCCGCTGGCGAAAGCCGGGTTTGTAGTATTGAGCAGCAAGCCACCTATGACGCGATCTCCAACTTTAAAATTGCGGACATTCTCACCTACTCTATCCACAATTCCAACAGTTTCATGGCCTAAAATCAGCGGATAATCTTCAACTCCAGGAAAGTGGCCTTCGATCAGTTTTCTATCAGTTGCGTTGCACAAACAGGCCGCCTCGCTGCGGATACGCGCTTCATATGGCCCGGGTGTTGGTACAGGGATATCTACGAGTTCAACTTGATCGGGTTTAACCACTGCAACAGAAAGCATGCCAGCCTCTCTTTATTTTATTTGATTGAATATTGTGCTGTCTTGAGAATGGAAAGTGAATCGCTTGATTCTGGGGAAGTTACTACTTAAGAACGTAATACAGCGATACAGAGATGTGCTAATGTTTGTCATTTGTTAAAAGAGGATCACTTAATAATCGTGATCCTGGAGCGGTCGATGGTTAATGCGACTGCAAGAATGATGATTCCACCATAGATCGCCTGCTGGAACCAGGGGTTAACACCAAACATGTTCATCCCCACATCCAGCACCATGACGATTAATACACCGACAACTGTTCTTAGGACTCCTCCTATACCACCGCTTATTGCTGTGCCTCCAAGGATCACCACAGCAATCGCTTTCAGGAGGAAACCATCTGCCATTCGTGCCGAACCGCCAGCCATTCTTGTGGATAGTAATACACCGGAAAGTGCCGCCAGGGTAGCGCATAAAATGAAAGCCATGATTTTGATGCGGTCTATGGGTACTCCGGAAACCTTGGTCGCCTTCTCACCTGCTCCAATGGCCTTTACATATCTCCCAAAGCGGGTATATTTTTCCAGAATGTATGTAATTAGCAGAGTGATTATGGCAACGTAGACCATATTGGTCACGCCGAAAGTTGAGCCTGTGACCCATTTTAAGAGAAAACTATTCTCCGTTGCAACCGTAATTGGTGTGGCATCGGTGATGATAAATGCTACTCCAGTCCATAAACCCATAGCACCCAAGGATGCGATGAATGATGGTATCCTAGCCTTTGTGTGGACCACGCCTGTTAATGCGCCGGCAAACACCCCAAACAATAATCCCGCTATAAATGCCAAATAACCATAACCTGGCAAAAGCATGGCAACGATAATGGTTGCCATTGCAGCCACAGGGGCGATGGAAAGATCAATCGACCCCATTAAAATGATGAAGGTCTCGCCCAAGCCCATCACCAATAGCGTAGATCCTTGAGCGAGTAAGCCGAGCAAGTTGGACGGCAATAGAAATCGAGGGCTGCCGATGGTCATGATTATGACCAGGATAATCAAGGTAGCCAGGGGCATGATATCAACCCAATTGGTTGTTTTACGTAGATTATCTAAGCGGGTTAGCACCGACATTTCACAAAAGTCTCCTTTAAGGATTGCATACAGCCGAAAAAAAATGTCATTTATGACGTCACATCATGTGTTGGATCAATTCAATCGGCTGGGGTTTATTAT
This sequence comes from Anaerolineales bacterium, assembly GCA_022865865.1. The sequence continues at coordinate 5,288 of JALHTN010000702.1, read as the reverse complement.
CACTTGGTGCTTCGATCCTTTGTGTGATTTGGCCATCCTTCATGGTCAGAATCACATTGCTCAATCCGATAGTCTCTTCCAATGTATCAGCAATCAGCAGGAAGGAGATGCCTTGGCTGGCGAGGTCCCTGATTAACTCATAGACTTCTTCTTTCGCGCCAACATCCACACCACGCGTGGGGTGATCCAGCACAAAAACCTGAACTTTGGAGGCCAACCATTTGGATAGCACAACTTTTTGCTGATTCCCTCCACTTAAATTCAAGCATAACGCATTCGCGCTGGGAGTCTTAATCGCCATTCGATCAATCCATGATTCTGCCAGTTCTTTTTCTTTTTTATGACTCAAGAATCCCCGTTTAATAACACTGCTCATATCCGGTAAAGTTATATTTGGGCCAATACTGAGATAGAGTACCAGGCCTTCAACCCCTCGATCTTGGGGCACATATCCAATTCCAGCTTTGATCGATTCTGAGGGAGAGCCTGGTGATAGCGGTTGATTGTTAATAAGAATTTGACCCTGGTCTGGGTTGACTAGGCCAGCGATCGTACGGCATACTTCCTCGCGACCAGAACCCAATACACCAGCCAAACCGATGATTTCGCCCTTATGTAAATCAAGGCTGAAGTCATCATACTGACCTTCTTTGGTCAGGTTCTGGATGCTCATCACCACATGATCGGCGGGAGTAATTTGTTTGGACAGGCGATAATATTCCCCTTTAAGCTCGCGACCAACCATCAGGTGGTGCAGCTCACTCTCGCTGGTTTCACTGGTCTGACGATCGGCCACGTTTCTACCATCCTTAAAAATATAGACCCGGTCAGTGAGTTCCAGAATTTCATCCAGATGATGGGAGACAAAGATGATTGAAGCTCTTTCCTTTAAACTGCGTATGCGCTGGAAAAGTAGATCAATCTCGTTTTTCTCCAAAACTGTAGTTGGTTCATCAAGGATGACTATCGGTTGGTGATTTGTGCGGTCTTCCAAAGACATCACTCGGGCTAATTCAACCATTTGGCGAGTTGCAAACTTCAGATCAGCTGTATAGGCACTTGGGTTAATATCCAGCTCTACTTTCTCCAATAGCCGCTTGGCTTCTCGATCCATCTGCTTCCAATTAATCACCCCAAAGCGCAGAAATTGTTCTTCGTTACCCAGGAATAAATTTTCTCGGACAGAAATGTTGGGAAGCAGAGATTGCTCCTGAAACACCATCGCCAGGCCGCGGTCCTCTGCCTCTTTAACACTCTTAACCTTCACTACTTGACCACGGATGAAGAACTCCCCTTCATCCGGTTGGTAAGCTCCAATCAAGATTTTCAACAAAGTGGACTTACCAGCGCCATTCTCTCCCACTAAACCGACAATCTCGTTTGGTTTAACTCCCAGATCCACCTGGTCGAGAGCCTTGACACCTGGAAAGCTCTTGGAAATATTACGCACTTCCAATACGAATTCATCCATAGATTATCTCTAAGCTTATTTGATGTAGGGTAGCTTGCTCCTATCCAACGTCAGGATCACCGCGATGGTGATGATCACACCCTGAACTGCTAACTGGGCATAGCTATGGACTCCTGCCAATAACATGCCATTACCAATCACAATAACAATCAGGGCTCCGATCAGTGTTTGGACCACGCCTCCTGTGCCCCCTGTAAGAGCTGTCCCACCGACCACAACAGCTGTGATGGCCGCGAATAGTTGATTGAGACCTGCTGTAGATGTACCTGCTCCGATTCGAGCAGTATTGAGCACTCCTCCAACACCAATGAAAAATCCAGATAAGGTAAAAGCCATGATCTTATACTTATTTATGGGAATACCTGCCAGCGCAGCGCGATCTTCTCCCCCTCCAATTGCGAATATATACCTTCCAAAGCGTGTAAATCGCTCAATGAAGAAGGCCAGCAAGAACATCCCCACTCCAAAGAATGTTAGGACGGGCACCGGTCCAATTGTCCCTCGTGCCCAGGAAAGGATCATTGGATCAAGCAGAGGTAGATTCATACCTTGTGAGAGCCAGGTCGCCAACCCGAGGCCAACATACCACATACCAAGCGTAGCCATGAAAGAGGGGATGCGTAATTTTGCGACGAAAATACCGCTCAAAAAACCCATCAAGGTTCCAGCCAGGACTGCGAGCAGAACCGCCCAAATTCCAAAGTTATTATTGTTGAAGTAATTTGCCGCAAAAATTCCGATAACCACCGAAGTTAATGCCATATTTCCTTCAATGGAAAGATCGATACTGCCCATCAAGATGATGAAAGTTTCACCAAGGGCAATAATGATCAGAATTGAACTTTGCCGGGCAAGGTTAGCTAGGTTGATTGGGCTGATAAAGCGTGGATTAATAATAGAAATTATTACAACAAGGACGATAAGCACAATCAATGGACCCACAATGGGGGGAAAGCGTAATCTTCGTAAACTACTAAATCGGTCAGTAGAACCTTCTGTTACAGAAGCCACATTCTGCTCCTCATTCCCAGTCTGAGGGAACACCCAGCCTTGGCTTTAGCTTCTGGGGACGCTGCTCCAGAAGCTAAAGCCCTTTCTGGATCTATCAATCCAGACAAGGTGATCGATTAAGCGTTTAGTAGTGTTCTAAACACCAACCGGTAATGCCAAGATCGAATAGAATCTTCAGACAATCCGATTGCGATTAACCTTCCTGGACACGACCCCACAGATCATCCCAATCGTAGTTGGGGATACCTTCGATGTAATCAGCCTTGATCTGTGCGGCATTATCTGTATTGACGTACACGGGTTCAAAGAAGAATTCGCGGTGCTCGTGGGGTTCTTTGGCGGGATCGAAGACGCCCATCTTGGCGCTGTAGGGGAGGGAGAGGCCCATACCACCCTGCCACATGGGGTCGTTATTCACCGTGGCAGCGAATTCGCCGGAGATGGTGGCGTTGATCGCTTCACTGGTACCATCGATGCCAACCACCGGAATCGTCCCGGCCAAACCGGCAGTACGCAGCGCTTCCAATGCGCCCAGACCCATATTGTCATTGGCTGCCCAAATTCCAGTCAGATCTGGATATTTAGCCAGGAAAGCTTCTGTAACTGCAACAGCTTTGGTGCGGTCCCACTCAGCCGTTTGATCTTCAAGCAATTCTATGCCAGAGTTTTCTGCAAGTGCCTGTGAAAGTCCATCGAAGCGTTGGATTGCGGGCACATTGGACAGCAAACCCTGCAGGGCGACGATCTGACCAGAACCGCCCATGGCTTTGAAAAGCTCTGTAGCGACATAATAACCAGAGGGGACTCCGTCCACACCCATATGGGCTACCCAATAAGGATCATAATCCCAGGGATGCAGATCGTCGGGCTTATTCCACTGAGTCATGAAATACACTTTATTCTCAACGCACAAATCGGCGATCGGCTTGGCATCTGGTGAATCGTTGGGGTCGACGTTGAAGACTACATTCTCGCCACCTTCTGAGATCAATGCCTGCATCAGGGTTAGCTGCTTTACGCTATCGCCCTCGCAGAGCAAAGGTCGATTGTATGCACCCTGACCGATAGACTCGGCGAAGATACGCCCACCACGGTTCCAGGCTGCATGGTACTCATTCGATAGCGTGCGGATGACTGTTCCAGTGTAGAATGCTTCGCCACCAGTTCCAGCAGCTTGCTGTCCTTGGGCACAGCCCGCTAAAGCAGTGGCACCGACCATCGTGCCCATGATTTTCATGAATTCTCGTCGGTCTACAGTTTTTTTAGACATTTTGTTTCTTCTCCTTAGGGGTAAAGTTGATAGAGATATATGAAATGGATGGGGTTAGGTGGAATGGATACGTGGATTAATCTCAGGTCCTGCACCTCCTTTTAATCTCTTGGGTGTGTAAACTCCCGGATCTGTGGGTCACTTTTATTAATTTGTAGTGAGTATGTCCTGGATGATCCGTTGGGTTTCGACAGCATCCAATTCTTTTTGAGCTCGCCACAAATCATCTAGATTTATCTTTTCGAGTAATTTTTGGTAATTCTTCAACGAAACGATACTTTGAGCGCAGGCGTCCACCGGGCTTTCCCTGGTTGGAACCAGGTCTAATGTCAACCATCCGTCGTACCCGATCTGATCCAAAGTGAATAAGAATTCCATCATGGCCCAGAAGTGGACAGAACCCACCATAATATCGTCGTCCCCACCACCATAATTGTCATTAACATGCACCCCAACCAATCTCCCGCTTCTGGCTAATAATGCTGCAGACTCGGCTGGATTCTCACGACTCATTAATGCGTGACCAAAATCCAAATAACCGCCCACGTTAGGAAGACCGAGTTCACTTCCCAGAAGAGCGGTTTTGGCCGCATTACTCACCAGCATATGTGTACGTGGTTCATGATGCTTGTATTCAAGTCCGATTTGGGTTTCGGGGTCATATTCTGCAATTTCACGAACCGCCTTAGCTGTCCATTCCCACAAGAGACTGTGAGAAGCTTGAAAATGGTAATCCCACCCATCCTCGCCAGGCCAGAGGCACATCTTTTTGGTGCCAAGGATATGCCCGACATCAATGGCACGTTTGGCAGTGTCAATCGCTTCTCGACGCACTTTAGGGTCGGGCGAGGTAAATGCTCCCCGTTTCCAGATCGGTTCAGTCCATACATACGGATTGACAGATACCGGTTTCAGGTCCACTTCCTCTAGCCAACCTTTTATATCCTTGGCGTTCTCTACCGTCACATGCAGTGGGGCAATTAATTCCAGCCCTTGCATTCCAGGAACCGAGGCTGCAGCTGTAATTTGATCCCTGACCGATAAAGATTCGGTATAGCCGCCAAATTTCTCAACAGATTGCGCAAATACCCATAGACCTGCAGAGAAAGCCTCATTTCCCATCATCAGCTCCTATAGAATAGATTCGCATATTTATTTATAGAGGGTAAAAATGTTCACTGGGTATATTTGGGCAAAATTGTTTAGAATGGCCTAGAAACCAATAATAATAATCCTGTAATCCTGTTATTACATCTTTTTCATTATACATAGCGCCCGAATTATTGTCAAGTGAATCCTGTGCGGTGTCCAGGAGATACTATACACTTTATGGGGTTTGGGTATGAAGACTTTATAGAGCGATTGATAGAATTGGCTGGAATCCAATAACCTGAGGATTGGAAGCCATATGAGTCCTGGAGCCCGTATTGATTACAAGACCTTGAGACAGATCAACCCAGAAGCAGCTCGCAAAGCAGTACTGGAATACCTGAAGACCAATGGGGGTAATAAAGCAGAAGCAGCCAGGGTTTTTGG
>JALHTN010000701.1 GCA_022865865.1 Anaerolineales bacterium | reverse complement strand
CGTTTATTGGCAGCAAATTTCCATGCGTCACTGCTGCCGGAATACCGGGGAAAGCACCCGGTTTTCTGGGCATTGCGTCATGGTGAAAAGTACGCTGGGTTGACTGTCCATGCCATGGACCCTGGAATTGACACTGGTGACATCATCTACCAGGTGAAAATCCGAACACGCCAGGATGATACCGTGGCGACTTTGTACACGCGGATCATGGATCAGAGTGTGGATTTTGTAGGACAGTTGATCGCCGATGCTGAAAGCGGCCGCATCCCTCGCAAACCACAACCCGAAAATACTGGCTCATATTTCTCATCAACAACCGAAGAGGATTTTTATCTTGATTGGACCTGGCCTGCTGAAAAAATCAGGCGTTTCATCTCGATAACACCCGGGAAATGTTTCACCATGGTCGGTGGGCAAAAAGTATATTTTTTCAATGCCGAACAAGAGCCCCGGGTCACTACTTCTGCTCCAGGAACTTTATTAGAAATAAGTAATTCACGCGCGGCTGTGGCAACTGGATCAGGCATAATATCCAGCAGGATCGTTCAAATCGAGTGCGGAAAAATTGAATCCTTCGCTGGATTTTGTCGCCGCGAGGGATTTAATCCTGGAGACTCTTTAATCAGATAATCTGAGCGCATTATGACAATTACTCACTTCAATGATCTTATGGCACATGCTGAAAGTGAACAATACGCTGTTGGCTACTTTGAGAGCTGGAGTCTTGAGTCATTAATGGCTATCGCAGATGCAGCTGAAGCGACCCAATCACCGGTGCTCTTAGGATTCAGCGGGATCTATTTGAACCATCCAAATCGGGTTCGCAGCGAGATTTTAAGCGTTTACAGCACTATGGGATTAGAGATCTGTCACCAGATATCAACTCCTTCGATGCTGGTATTTAATGAATCCCCGCATCTTGAATCGACCCGGGAAGCAATCGATCTGGGATTTGGATTGGTGATGTTCTCTGATGACCAATTAGCGTTTACGGACCAGATGACCCGGGTTCAGCGGATTGTTGAGATTGCACACCAATCAGGTGTTGCGGTCGAAGGTGAGGCAGAATCTCTGCCAGGTATCGGCGGAGGCTTATTAGAAATCCCAGATGATGCCCGATTGACAAATGTTGAATCGGCGCGTGAATTTGTAGAGAAAACTGGTGTGGATGCCTTCGCGGTAAATATAGGGCAAATGCACCTCCACGGAAAGCGTGAAGTGCACCTGAACCTTGATTTGCTAAGTGACCTAAATGCAGCCCTTGAAATTCCCTTGGTGTTGCACGGTTCTACCTCTGTCCCACCAGAAGAATTGGCAGCTGCTGTGAAGAGAGGCATACGGAAAATTAATGTTGGCAGCCTGCTTAAGCAGACTTACTTTGAAGCGATGCGCGGCGGGTGGGCTGCGACCGGCAATTCTTACAATCCTTATGAGATTATTGGCTCTGGATTAAAAGAGGATGTACTGATGGCTGGCAGGATCGCTCTACAAGAAAAAGTGGAGCATTATATGCACTTATTCGGAAGCGCTGGAAAGGCAATATCATTCTCATGATCTCCAAAATCATCATTCCCGAATTAGGTGCAACTGGCGGGGATGTTACCATCGAAGAATGGCTTGTAAAACCTGGTGAGGTTGTCAAAACAGGACAAGCGCTGTATGTGGTGGCGACTGATAAGGCGACTGTTGAAATTGAAGCCTATCGAGGGGGTGTCATTCAAACCATACTGGTCCCCGAAGGAGAAACTGTGCCGCTTGGTACAGTTATTGCGCTGCTGGCTGATTCGCTCGATGAGAAAATCGAATTAGCTGAAGATGAGCCAGAGCAAAGAAGTGCAGCTCCCGTATCTGAGATCCCGAAATTGCCAACCCATCCATCTGGAGAACGTGTGCTTGTTTCACCTCTCGCCCGACGCATCGCGGCGGAGGAGAATGTCAACCTCGAGTTGATCAATGGCAGCGGCTCAAGAGGTCAGATTCTCAAGCGAGATGTGGTAGCCGCGATAAGTGTCCGCAAAACGCCGCCTTCGCCAACCGGAATACTGCGAGTACCGCTCTCTTCAATGCGAAGGACAATCGCCCAGCGGACTTCTTTGAGCAAGTCTCAAATTCCCCATTTCTATGCTACAGCAACTATCGACATGCAAGCTGCAATTGAATTGCGACGTCAAGCGCTTGCAATGGCAGAAAATAACGGTCTTTCAAAGCCGACCATCACTGATTTATGCATACGGGCAACAGCGCTAACACTGCGTGATTTCCCTGCAATAAATGCCAGATTCGATGGTGAATCAATAACCACCTACCGCGATATCAATATCGGAGTGGTGATCGGTCTGACTGAGGGGATGTTGATCCCGGTAATTCAGCGAGCAGATCAACTGAATTTATTTTCGCTGGCTTCTGCCACACGAGAAGTACGTCAAAATGCGGAGGCGGGTCAACTCCGGGGCAGCGAAATGGGTGAGGGCACATTTACGATTTCTAATCTCGGCATGTTCGAAATCGACAGTTTTACTGCGGTGATTAACCCTCCAGAGGTTGCCATTCTGGCTTTGGGTAAGATTAAAGAACTGCCGGTAATCGTCGATGGGATGTTCGTCGCTCGTCCGCTGATGATTGCCACTTTGTCTGTCGATCACCGCGTGGTAGATGGCATCATCGCGGCTCGTTTTTTAACCACCTTCAAAGAGCTGTTGGAAAATCCTTTTCGCCTAACAATTGATCCTCCACAGGATACCAATCAATGACCAAATTTTCTAGGGAACAACTGCTCAAGATGTACCAATTGATGATCACGATTCGCCGCTTTGAAGATCGTCTCTACCAACTTTTTCTGCAGGGACTTGTGCCAGGTACATTACACCAATATCAAGGCCAAGAGGCAGTAGCCGTCGGTGTATGCACTGCTCTGGAACCGGATGACATCATCTTTTCTACCCATCGCCCGGTCGGGCACGGGATCGCGAAAGGAATGACTCTCAAATCGATCGCGGCAGAGATTATGGGAAAAGCGGATGGCTGCGCCGGGGGAAAGGGTGGGCAGATGCATCTGACGGATGTCTCAGTTGGCATGATGCCATCAAATGCGATCGTCGGTGCGAACATTCCAATCGCAACCGGGGCGGCATTAGGCTTCAAGCTGCGGGGTGAAGAGCGGGTTTCGGTCAGCTTTTTTGGTGATGGAGCCGCAAATATCGGCGCTTTTCATGAAGGCATAAACCTGGCAGCAGTAAAAAATGCGCCGGTTATTTTTGTCTGCGAGAACAACCAGTATGCAGCCTCAACACACATCTCTCTGGCGATGAAGATCGAAAATATTGCTGACCGGGCAGCGAGTTATGGCATCCCTGGTCAGATTGTAGACGGCATGGATGTGATCGCGGTCAGGGAAATTACTCAACAAGCGATCGAACGTGCTCGTAAAGGCGATGGTCCTACTTTGATCGAAGCCAAGACATACCGTTACATGGGACACTCCCGCGGAGACCCTGGACAGTACCGCAGTGAAGATGAAATATCAAATTGGCGGTCGCTCGATCCTGTCCCCAAATTCCGCGCATACCTTTTGGATCAGGGCATAAATGGTCAAATGCTCAAATCTGTTGAAGAATCGGTTGATGATGCAATCAGTGAGGCACTGGATTATGCGTTGGCAGCGCCTGATCCACACCCATCTGAATTATATTCCCACGTTTACGCCAACTCCAGGAAATAAGCCATGCCTCCAGAAAACACGAGAGAAATGACAATGGCAGAAGCGCTGCGGGATGCTATGCGGCTTGCGATGCAGGAAGACCCCCATGTATTTCTATTGGGTGAGGATATCGGCATCCAGGGAGGTTTTGGTGGTGGCTTCACTGTGACATTAGGATTATCAGAGGAATTCGGCCACGAACGAGTCATGGATACGCCCCTCAGTGAAACGGCGATCATCGGCGCTGCGGTTGGTGCAGCAATGGTAGGTATGCGCCCGGTAGCTGAAATGCAGTATGGTGATTTTGTTTTTGTGGGGATGGACCAGGTGGTCAACCAGGCCGCCAAAATGCATTATATGAGTAATGGACAGATCAGTGTGCCCATGGTGTTAAGACTGCCAGTTGGTGCCACCAGGCGGGGTGCCCAGCACGCCCAGTCTACTGATGCATACTGGATGCATACGCCTGGATTAAAGGTCGTCTGTCCTTCCAACCCATATGACGCTAAAGGTTTACTTTTGGCGGCGATCAAGGATGATAATCCGGTCATTTTTCTGGAGCATAAACTCCTGTACGGTGGGAAAGGTGGGCGCAAAGAAAAATCTTCGATTGATCCAATCATGGAAGTCCCGGTCGCTGCATATGAAGTGGAGTTAGGGACTCTTAAACAGGTGCGTGAAGGTCAGGATGTCACCATTCTCGCCAATATGATGATGGTTTATCGAGCACTTGCAGCTGCTGCACATTTAGCCGAAGAAGGTATCAGTGCACAGGTGATCGATATGCGCTGCCTGGTACCCCTAGATATGGAACTGCTGGTTGAATCTGTGGAAAAGACAAACCGGGTGTTAATCGTAGAAGAAGATAACCTGACAGGTGGCTGGGGTGCAGAGATTGCAGCTCGGTTAGGGGATGAAATGTTTTAT
>JALHTN010000101.1 GCA_022865865.1 Anaerolineales bacterium | reverse complement strand
CTCATCTGCAACCTCGATATCTATCCAGCCATTGATACCAAAAGGAGCATCGTACTGGGAAATTTGATAGCCTTTCATCAAGTCGGGGTAGGGGTAATTCTTTCTGTCGAACTTAGCATAATCGGGGATGGCACAGTTTAAAGCCAGGGCTGTCATCACCGCATATTCCAGCGCCTGCTGGTTGATTACCGGTAGTACTCCGGGCATCCCCAAGCAAACCGGACAGACACGCGCGTTGGGCGCTGCGTTTATGTAATCCGCACCACAGCGGCAGAACATTTTGCTTTTTGTCAACAGCTGCGAATGCACCTCCAGCCCGATTATTGTTTCGCAATCCATCCCTCGGCTAGTATAGCAAGCTTCACCACCAGTGGCAAGGATGTGTACTCGCTCAGGTCATTCGTTTTGTACTACCATTTACACACTCGGATAAGGTGTCATCAAACGGCTTGACCTGATGATCCAGGAAGCACGCTGACTTAGTTTCTGGATTGCCCGATCAAGTCGGGCAATGACAAGTACGGGTCGGGCAATGTCAGGTAAAGGTCGGGCAATCTTCTCTTTCGATCTATGGGTTAATGGCAGACTTGTGAGGTTGACTTTTAAACCCCCGCATAATTAGACTTACCCATATTGCCATATATTTACCGATATATCACGTTTGGATGAAAGCGTTCTGAAGGGAGCTATAAGATGTCTGAATTACAAACCTTCCGGTCTAAATACGGGCCATGGGCACTGGTCACGGGTGCTGCCCGGGGGTTGGGAGCAGAGTTCGCACGGCAAATCGCAGCACGGGGAATAAACCTGGTGCTAGTCGAAATGCTCGCAGATGAGCTGTCACAGGTCGGCATAGAAATTCAAAACCGCACCGGCCGCGAAATCATAACCGTTGTCACAGACCTGTCTCAATCCCGGTTTATAGATACGATCCGCGAACGTACAGAGGGCCTTGAGATAGGCTTACTGGTGAGCAACGCCGCCTTCGGGCCAGTGGGACTATTCCTCGATAGAAGCCTGGATGACAAACAAAAAATGGTAGCTGTCAACGTGCAGGCGCCCCTGATACTGGTCCACGAATTCGCTTCGATGATGGAAACCCGCAAAAGAGGGGGGATAATCTTGCTTTCATCAGCAGCCGCTCTTCGAGGTTCCGCCTACGTTTCCAACTATGCTGCCACCAAAGCGTATAACCTGATTCTGGCAGAGGGTTTGTGGGACGAGCTGCGAGAACATGGCATCGACGTGCTCGGATTCATGCCAGGTATAACCATTACACCGGCGTTTGAGCAATCGAAGCCAAACCTGGAACGGCGGATGAAGGTAGTGCCTATCATGGAAGCAGGTCCAACTGTAGCTGAGGCGCTGGAGGCGCTGGGGAAAAGGCCAAGCCACGTCGCTGGGAGAATGAATCGCTTTAACATGTTCATGAGCAGTAAGCTCATACCGCGCAAGACTGCGGTAAAACTGGTGGGGAAGCAAATGCGCGACCTGTATGGTTAGAGACTGCCGAAACAATCTCAATCGACCCCCTAATCCCCCAATCTTGGGGAACTTCTTAAAGCTGGGGGACACCCCTAGACCCCCGGCAGGAAGTATCCTGCATCTCTTTTTCAGCGGTCTCGGTTAGTTATTAATACAAGATGATGACCATAGAACGAGGTTAAATTTTCTCTTCCTATCGTATCTTCCATAACATGACCTATGCTAGCTTAATGTCAGGCCTGTCACTAACCTCTTTCAAAAACTGCAGCAGTATTTTACTCCTTAGAAGATTGCGATCTCTCAGCGG
>JALHTN010000700.1 GCA_022865865.1 Anaerolineales bacterium | reverse complement strand
TCAGCGTAAACGCTGGGATGCTGAGCCATGAAGGGCGCGCCAAAACAAGCGCTGAAGGTTGCCTTGGGTTCCGTGATGCCACGTTCTGTGCCGGCAACCTTGGCGGTGTACCCAGAGATAAAGTGGTACATGGTTTGTTCAGGAGTCAGTTTTGATATCGGAGGCAGCACACCGAAGGCATCAGCTGTCAGGAAGATGATGTTCTGCGGATGACCGCCGGTACCAGTTTCTGAAGCGTTGGGAATGTGGGAGATCGGATAAGCAGCACGGGTGTTCTCAGTTAATGTGGCGTCTTTCAGGTCGAGGGTGCGGGTATCGGTATTGATGCCGACGTTTTCGAGGATGGTCCCAAACCTGCGCGTGGTTTGGTAGATCTCTGGTTCGGCTTCGGGTGACAGATTGATCACCTTGGCGTAGCAGCCGCCCTCAAAATTAAAGATGCCGTTATCGCTCCAGCCGTGTTCGTCATCGCCGATCAGGGTGCGGGCGACGTCTGCTGACAGCGTGGTTTTACCGGTGCCACTCAAACCAAAGAAAAGCGCCACATCGTTATTTGAGCCGTAATTTGCAGAGCAGTGCATGGGGAGCACATTTTCAAAGGGCAGGAAGTAGTTCATGGCGGTGAAAACCGATTTTTTGATCTCGCCAGCGTACTCGGTACCGCCGATCAGGACCAGTTTCTTGGCGAAATTAACCAGGATGAATGTATCGGAATTTGTTTTGTCCACCTCGGGGAAGGCATGGAATCCAGGGCAGTCAAGGACGACAAACTGCGGTTCGAACCTGGCCAATTCTTCATCGGTGGGCAGGATAAACATGTTACGGGCGAACAGGCTGTGCCAGGCATATTGCGTGATGATGCGCACAGGAAGGCGGTATGCAGGGTCTGCGCCGCAGTAGCAATCCTGGACGAAGACATCTTTTCCCTGCAAATAGGAAGCCATGCGGCGATGCAGTTCATCGAAACGATCTTCCGTGATCGGGCGATTGACCTTTCCCCACCACACGCAGCCACTGCTGGTGGGCTCATCGACGATGAATTTATCGTTTGGAGAGCGACCGGTAAAGTGACCGGTGCGCACCACCAGCGGTCCCAAGTGGGCCATGATGGCTTCATTTCTTTTCAGCGCCTCTTCGTAGAGGGTCGGCGTGGGTAGATTCCAATTCATTATTTTCAGATTTTGGAGCCTATGAGTATCCAGGCTGACGGGACTATGGGGTCGTGGAGAACATTCTTGAACCATGGGATTTGCTCCTCAAATTTTATATTATCGAACCAAGCAATTTTATTTTAACAGAATATGCTGCGTTTCAGGATCTAGAAGTTCAACTCGTCTGCTGAGACCACATAACTGCTAAACAATTGTACACCAGCCTATTATTACATAATAACTCCATTTTATCGTGATATACTCAATAATTCAGAAGAAGAATTGACCTCCTGTCCTGGGAGATTCAACTGCGGTTCAAAATGGCGAACGATTCCCAGATGGAGAGGAACTGAAGGTGAGCTTTTTATGCAGCAATCTCAAGATGGTTATTTACTGATCGCGGATATCACTGGATATACGGCTTTTCTGCGGGAATCGGAGCTCGATCATGCCAAGGACAGCCTGAGAAGCCTGCTGGACTTGCTGATCGAGCAGACCAAGCCACCGCTGCTGATCTCCAGGCTGGAAGGGGATGCTGTGATCAGCTATGCCCTGGAAGGTAGCTTCCAGCATGGGCAAACGCTGGTTGATTTGATTGAAGGGACTTATGTTGAGTTCAGACGCGCGCTGGACCTTATGGTGCTCAACACCACCTGCAACTGCCTGGCTTGCCGCAACATCTCTAATTTGGACCTGAAGTTTTTTGTCCATTACGGCAGATTCGCTTTAGAACCGCTGCCCGCATATACAGAGCTGATCGGCAATGATGTCAATCTCATTCACCGCCTAACCAAGAACACGGTCTCAGAAAAGAAAGGTTTTCATGCCTATGTCCTGTACACCCAGGCGGCTATGGAGCAACTTGACCTGCCCGACTTGTTTGAGGAATTGTCCCCTCACTTTGAGAGCTACGAGGATGTCGGTGATGTGAGGGTATATTTGCTGGATATGCACCCCATCTGGGAGCAAAGGAAGCATCGCTTTCACAAGGTTGTTGAACCGCAAAACGCCAATTATATTCTTGAAAGGCAGTTTGCACTGCCACCTGCACTGCTGTGGGAATACCTGACCAAGCCAAAATATCGATCGGTTCTCTATGGCGCCGACAAGCAGGAACTCCAGGATCTGCAGCAGGGCTGGGTCGGGG
>JALHTN010000699.1 GCA_022865865.1 Anaerolineales bacterium | reverse complement strand
CTGGGACTGGTGGTGATGGCGCCAGCTCGAATCCCGATCCTCAACAGGGTGATGGTTCGAATAAAGGGAATGGAGGCAAACCTTAGTTAAGTAGATCTCCCTATTTCCTCCTCACAGAATCCTCCTGGAAGAATTGAACTCTTTCAGGAGGCTGTATTTATGCAAAGAGCTTAACACCCGGGCAAGTTTGTTGTAAACTATTGATTGACACTTAACATCGAAACATTCACTTAGGAGAACATAATGGAAGCCAAGAATTACAAAGATTTAAACATTTCCCCCCGCATCCTTTTAGGACCTGGGCCCAGTATGGTTGCCCCACGTGTCTTACATGCGCTTTCCTATCCCGTAATCGGTCACCTTGACCCTGAATTTCTCAACCTGATGAAGGAAGTTCAGGAGCTGCTGCGCTTTGCATTTCAGACTGAAAACGAGCTCACCGTGCCAGTCTCTGGAACCGGCAGCGCAGGAATGGAAGCCGCGTTGTGTAATTTTATTGAACCGGGTGACAACGTGCTGATCGCAGTAATGGGTTATTTTGGTGAACGCATGGTTGAGATGGCAGGTCGCTATGGAGCTCAAGTTGATCGCATCGATCGACCCTGGGGCGAGGCATTTGACCCCGACGAGATCAAGACTGCCCTTAATCAGAAAAAATATAAGCTGCTGGCACTGGTTCATGCTGAGACCTCCACCGGAGTCCTGCAGTCCGGGATTGCTGAGATCGCAGCTGCTGCTCACGCGAACGGAGCCCTGCTGGTGTTGGACACCGTCACCTCCTTGGGAGGAATGCCAGTCGAAATTGATGCTTGGGAAGTAGACGTTGCCTTCAGCGGTACCCAGAAAAGCATGTCTGCACCTCCTGGTCTGGCACCGCTGACCATCTCACCCCGCGCTCGTCAAGTCCTTCGCAATCGCTCCACCCCTGTCCGGAATTGGTACCTCGATCTCTCTTTATTAGAAAATTATTGGGGCAGCGAACGCACCTATCACCACACCGCACCCATTAACGCCAATTATGCTCTGCGGGAGGCTTTGCGCATGGTGGCGGAAGAAGGCCTGGAAGAGCGATTCGCACGTCACCGGGCCAACGCCGAGGTGCTTTGGGCTGGACTGGAAGACCTGGATATTTCATTATTTGTGCCAGAAGAGTACCGCTTAACCACTTTAACCACCGCGGTCATCCCTCCAGGCGTCGATGGTTTAGCGGTTCGTAAGCAGTTGCTCAACGATTACAATCTGGAGATTGCCGGAGGTTTCGGCCCGCTCGCTGGCCAAATCTGGCGCATTGGTCTCATGGGCTACAGCAGCCGGCTCGAAAATGTAATGCTGCTGCTCGCAGTTTTTCGTGAAATCCTGAAGAAGCGCTGATCCGTTCCCCATAAATAGAGAAGTTGAGTGCCTGGTTTTCACTGCGGTCTGTCGTAAAGCCAGGCACTCTTCCTTAAATACGATCACAAGACCCGCACTTGCCCAGGCAAAAGGTCTGTGGCACAATAGAACTCGATGAGACGCTGGATTTGGTTCTTGCTCTTAGTGATACTCGGGGTTGGCCTCGGCTTGCTGTATGGCTGGGTGATCAATCCGGTCAAGTATGTTGATACCACTCCTGCCAAACTGCGCTCGGATTACCAGACAGATTATATTCTCATGGTTGCTGAAGCCTACCAGGCTGAGGGGGATTTAGATCTGGCAGCCCGGCGGCTTGCCGTTTTGGGAGATAGCCATCCAGCGGAGATCGTTCGGCAAGGGATGATTTTAGCCGCCCAAATCAATTATGCTGATTCCGATCAGGAATTGCTGAGCCAGCTGGCCAGCGAACTGCAAACCTGGATTCCCAGCCCCGGGGGTGTCCAGCCGTGAGAGATGAACGCGGTCACTGGTATCTGTTAACCGGTTTTGCGATCGGTATCATTCTGGGGCTGGTATACGCCTGGCTGATCGCGCCACAGGGACACCAGGATACATCTCCTGCCTCTTTACAGTCCGAATTTAAAGATCAATACCGGGCTATGATCGCCTCGGCCTTCGTCGCTACCGGTAATTTACCACGCGCCGAAGCGCGCTTGGCGCTGCTGGGTGATAGCGATGTAGCCCGGGTTCTCGCTGAACAAGCCCAACGCACATTGGGAGGGGGCAAATCTCCCCTGGAAGCGCAGGCGCTGGGTCTACTGGCCGTCGCTTTGGGGCAGGGTGATTCTGCTGCCATTCCATCTCCTGTTCCCAGCCTGACGCCCACCCATAACCAGAATACCGCTAACCCTGCTCAGTCAACCACCGATCCCGCACCATCAGAAATGACACCTGTGGAAACAGCTAACGCGGCTGCGGTGAGTCCTTCACTTTCTCCTACCAATCCGGATCCACAAGAGACCAATCTCATTCTTTCAACTGCGACTCCATTACCCACGCGCACACCATCCGTTACACCTGGATCACCTTTTGTACTGCAGACCAATACCTTCGTCTGCGATGTTGATTTACCCAATCCATTAATCCAGGTCATTGCCGAAGATTCTTCCGGTGCCCCCCTCCCCGGGCAAGCGGTCATCATCACCTGGGATTCTGGAGATGATTTCTTCTTTACCGGATTAAAACCCGAAATTGGATTAGGGTATGCTGATTTCTTGATGGATCCTGGGGTTCTCTATCAGGTGCGTATGGCAGATGGCGGTCAATCAGTTCCTGATATCACCCCCGCTGAATGTGAGACTGAAAGCGGCTCGCGTTATTGGGGTTCCTGGCAGCTGGTGTTTTCCCGACCTTGAGATCAGTTTCGTAATTTTCAGTTAAAATAAAACATTGGACCGTCCTGTTTTCGCAGTGCAGCTCTATGGATGGAAACCAGTATAAGATTTCCCGCCAAACAAGAAAGGAGATCGATATGAAAATTACCTTAGATCGACGTAACTGCAACTGTTGGCAGCCTGCCTGCGAGTCTCATTTTGGCTGGCATTTCCTGCGCGAGGAAGTGACTCCAATCGACTGCACTGTCGAAATCATCGATGATGGCACCTCCGTCAGGACATTTATCATCAAAGACCGGGATGGCATCAATAAACAGCTGCTGGTCGATGATCACAATTGGGCTGAAGCTTATGATTCCTGGCAGCTGGCCTGGGAGGCTCAGCAATCTGTGACGGGCGAGTAAGGTATGGCTGAGATCGAACTTGCTCCTCTCAAGAGCGCCCTGCAGGAGATGAAAGGGCGCTCTGCACTTCTCCCCGCATTGCATCAGGCCCAGAAACTCTGCGGTTACCTGCCGGAACCGGTTGCTGCGCTGGTCGCCAGCAGCCTGGGTGTACCTTTAGCAGAGGTATACGGTGTGATCGATTTTTACTCCCTGTTTTACAAGGAACCGGTTGGCAAGAACATCGTTCGGGTTTGCGGTGACCCATCCTGTGCCTTGATGGGCAGTGATGCGGTCATAGAGGCCCTGTGCCAGCACTGGCAGGTTTCTCTGGACCAGGTGAGCGCTGACGGTATGGTTTCTATCGAACGTGCCCCCTGTCTGGGTCTTTGTGATCAGGCACCCGCGGCTTTGGTCGGGGATGCTGCTCATGGGCACTTAAATCCTGGTGCTGCTCCAAAAATGATCATGGAGACCCAGCATCGAACCAGGTCAGCAATCGGCGGTACTACCAGGCTGCTGACCGCTAACTGCGGCCGGGGTAGGCCGACTTCCCTGGAAGAATACCAGTCTTCAGGCGGTTATCAAGGATTGCAGAAAACCCTGCAGATGAGCCCGGCTGAAGTGATCACCACGGTCAAAGCCTCTGGGTTGGTGGGGCGTGGCGGGGCTGCTTTCCCCACCGGGTTAAAGCTCGAAGGCGCCGCCATGACTCTTGCAAATCCCAAATACGTGGTCTGCAATGCTGACGAATCAGAACCAGGGACTTTCAAGGACCGGGTCTTGATGGAGGATGACCCACAACGCCTCCTGGAAGGTCTGATCATCGCTGGTTATGCAGTTGGTGCCCAACAGGGTTATATCTTCGTCCGTGGGGAATACCCCCAGGCATTTTCAACTCTGGAGCAGGCTCTTGCAGAAGCCCGTTCTGCAGGTTACCTGGGAAAGGCGATTCTGGGTTCAGAATTTGACTTCGATATCGAACTGCGCTTGGGTGCGGGTGCCTATATCTGTGGAGAGGAGACGGCCCTTTTTGAAGCCATCGAAGGCAAGCGTGGATTTCCCCGACTTAAGCCGCCCTTCCCGACCACGAGCGGATTGTTTGGGAAACCAACTGCCATCAATAATGTCGAGACACTCTGCAATCTGCCTAAAATATTGGAAAATGGTGCTGCTGCTTACCGCCAATTGGGAACCGAAAAATCACCCGGTACAAAATTATTCTGCATCTCCGGAGATGTTAAACATCCCGGATTATATGAGGCCGCCTTTGGGGTCAGCCTGCGCGAGCTGCTCTACGATCTGGCCGGCGGCATGCGCAGCGAACAGGGACTCAAAGCCATCTTGGTAGGTGGTGCCGCGGGTGCTTTTGCCCTCGAAAGTGACATCGACGTTCAACTGTCTTTCGAGCATATGCAGGCCGCCAATCTGCCGTTAGGATCCGGGATGCTGATGGTGATTGACCAATCGCGCGATATTCACGATGTTCTGGTCAGGCTGGCCAGGTTCTTCGCCCACGAATCATGCGGTAAGTGCTATCCCTGTCAATTGGGCACCCAGCGTCAGCACGAAATCCTCATTCGCCTGGCGCAGGGGGATATCCGCTCCGGCGATCTGGATCGCCTTGCAGATATCGGTTGGACGATGAAGGATAGCTCCCTGTGTGGCCTGGGACAGACCGCAGCAGCTGCAGTAATGAGCGCTATGCAGCTGT
>JALHTN010000698.1 GCA_022865865.1 Anaerolineales bacterium | reverse complement strand
ATTTTCAGGACTCGTCAGCCGTTGAGAGATCACTTCCTGGAGACCTAAGTTGACGAGAGTATCTCTTAGAGTTTCTTCCAATAGGAGGGTCGGGTTTCCGTGTTGGGGAGGTAGTGTATCGGATAATCGGGTTTCAGGAATGCGATCGTATCCATAGATTCGGGCGATCTCTTCCATGACGTCGGCTACCCCAATGATACCTTGACCGATATCTAAACGATGTGATGGGGTCTGCGCAGCAATGTTTTCACCATCAACCTGAACAGTGAACTCAAGCCGGGTTAGAATATCGCTGATCTGTACAGGCGAAAGTTTTATTCCTAACCAACGCTCTACATCTTTGGTGTTAAATTCCACCACAGGATCAACGGGTGGTAGGGGATAGTTGTCGACGAGGCCTTGAGCTACCACCCCGCCAGACCAGCGCTCCATCAGCGCTAATCCACGCTGAACCCCGTGTTGAGCTAATGTTGGGTGAACCCCGCGCGAGAACCGGTATGCCGCTTCAGATGTCATACGCTGGGCTGATATAGTCCTGCGGATATTCGTGAAATTCCATGCGGCACCCTCGAGAAGAATTCTGCGGGTCTGTGGATTTACTTCAGATTCTTCACCACCCATCACTCCAGCAATTGACAGTGGACCAGCGGTATCGCAAACCAAAACAGTAAAATCATCCAGGTCACGCTCAACATCGTCCAGGGTTTTGAGGCGTTCTTGGGATTCCGCCGTACGAGTAATTATCTTGGGGGTACTCCCCTTCGCACGATTCAGGAGGATATCAAAATCGAAGGCGTGCAAGGGTTCACCAAGTTCAAGCATTGCGTAATTGGTTGCATCAACAATGTTATTGATCGGGCGCATTCCAGCCAGGTGAAGTCTGCGCTGTATCTCATATGGGCTGGGTCGAATTTCGATGTTCTCAATCAATCCCAGAACAAAACGTGGATTGAGTTCGGGTTGGCGAATCTCGATCGTTACCTGCCCGATAATGGTTGGCCCATCCATATGGGCTTCCAAATCCGGGTGATGCAGTTCCTGCCCTGTAATTGCGGCGATTTCACGAGCTACTCCAAGGATGTTCGCATCCCGAGCGATATTGGGTGTGATCGCAATATCTAATACAACATCTCCCATATAATCCGCTAATGGCATGCCAACAGGGGCATCTGGATCAAGGATGATTACCCCTTCATGAGATTCTGAGATGCCCAGCTCTTTTTCTGAACAAGCCATTGAATAAGATTCTACGCCCCGAATTTTTGTACGCTTAAGAGTCATTAATTCTTGTCCGGGTTTATGTCCGTCAAAGAGTTTGGCTCCCTCGCGCGCATAAGCGACTTTTATTGGAACATCAAGGGGACCCACACCTTTATAAGGAAAGAGATTTGGTGCACCAGTAAGAGCAATATGTTCTGCCTGTCCATCATCTAAACGGCACAAAACCAGTCGATCTGCATCAGGGTGGGGCATGACTTCATTTACTGCGCCAATCACGATTTTCTCTTTATCCCATTCGATCCCAGAAATTTTTGTTTCTTGACGAGTTTCACCACTGGAATGAATTTCGACTTTTCCCTCCGGTAAGGGAAGGCCTACGAATATGATCTCCTCAACTTCTAAACCTGCTAAGGTCAGTTGCTGAGCGAGGACTTCAATCGGCATATCGATGTCGACGTAATCTTTTATCCAGGAAATTGGTACTCTCATTGGATTACTCCTGACAGTAGAAATTCAGATATGAACATACCTTATGCAGCAAATCAGATTTGCGATAATTGCTAAGTGCAGATTAAATCAAGCGCACCATGCTAAAACTGCTCCAAGAAACGGAGATCATTAGCCCAGAAGTAGCGGATATCCTCGACGCGGTACCGCAGCATCGTAATCCGTTCTGGACCCATTCCGAAAGCAAATCCGGTGTAGATTTTGGGATCGTAACCACCATTTTGGAGTACGATCGGGTGAACCATTCCGCAGCCTAAAATCTCTAACCAACCGGTGCGCTTGCAAACTGGACAGCCTTTACCACCGCAAACAAAACATTCAATGTCCACTTCCGCGCTGGGTTCAGTGAAGGGAAAATGTGAAGCCCGAAATCGTGAGCGAACCTGCATCCCAAACATGCGTTTATTGAAATCGCTCAAGGTCCCTTTAAGATCACTGAAGGTGATGTCCTTTCCAACCGCCAAGCCCTCAACCTGGGTGAACTGGGATTCTGCCCGGGTAGTCACCTGCTCGTGCCGGTAGCACATTCCTGGAAGAATGATGCGAATCGGGGGAGGGTCATGGGGATTTTCCTCGGCATACTCTCGCATGGCATGAATTTGTCCCGGAGAGGTATGCGTGCGCAGCAATACAGGGTTATCATCATCATATTCGCCTTCAACGTAAAATGAATCTTGCATCTCACGGGCAGGGTGATGGGGTGGGAAATTAAGCAATTGGAAATTATACTCATCGGTTTCCACATCTCTCGATTGGTAAACCTGGAAACCCATTTCTGCGAAGATCTGGTAAATCTGCCGTAAAGTTTGGGTAATGGGATGCAGGCGGCCGATTGGAATGTTTCTGCCGGGCAGCGTAACATCCAATTGCTCAGTTTCAAGGGAACGACGCAAATCGGCCAATTTGAGAAATTCAACTTTTCCAGCGTGTTTCGATTCAAGTGACTGCTTGACTTGATTTGCGAGCCGGCCGATAGCTGGTCGTTCTTCTTTTGGAAGCTGGCCCAATTGATCGAAGACTCCCATCAGCGGTGAACTGCGTCCTAAATTCGCAACCCGCCAGGTTTCCAATGCTTCTGCATCATCCACATTGTCCAGGGTGGATATAGCCTCCTGCTCAATGCTTTCCAATTGCTGTTCCAACATGCATACCTCCATTGACAAAAAAACATCCCGTCCATCAAGGGACGGGATGGGATTCCCGTGGTACCACCCAAATTGACCAATTAATTCTGGTCCACTCACAACCAACAGCTTAATGATGCGATTGGTTTCCCGGGATAACGCTGGGAAAGCGGCCCAAACTACTGGATCAACATGGATCGTTCCCCTGGGCAGCTCAGGAGGGAACTTCTGCCAATTTCTACTAGGTTGGGGTCTCAGTCAATGCCCCACCTTCCCTGTCAGGTTTGATTGGCTTACTTTCCTCCATCGAGGCTGTTTGATTTAGATAAGATTTTCCTATTATCTGCAAAAACCTTATGCCTGTCAAGGTATTACCGAACATACCCAGATAGCTACCCTATCAGTTTTCTTGACGGTTCAGCAGGTCTTGGACTCTCGGATAATCGGCGTAAAACCCCCTGTTTTCTGGCGGCAGCAAAGCGGCTAACTGGCACATGATTTCATCCGTATTTTGCTGTAATTCATGGTCACGATTTTTCCGGTCGACTGGAGGTAAGGTGAAAGGTTTGCTGAAATTGACTCTAATCACCGGGCGTTTGAGGGTGAGGATTTCGGAGGTGATTTGCCATGTTCCAGAGACCGCTGCAGCAATAATGGGGACCCTGGCTTGATCTGCTAAGAAAGCCACGCCGGTTTTGGCTTCATTGAGTGCTCCCGTTTGGCTGCGCGTGCCTTCGGGTGCAATACCAAGTACACCACCGGATTTGAGATGATCCCGGGCTGCGCGTAGAGCGACAGTATCAATTTCTTCTCTACTTATCCAGATACCATCTAACAGGTTGATCATCCAACGAAAAAAAGCATTCGACCGGTGTTTCTTTGCGATCAAGCCAGTGACATCATACCGATTGATCATGCAGTAGACAAGAGGAACTTCGATAACGCTCAAATGATTTGCTGCTGCAATATATCCCCCCTGTTGTGGTAAATTCTCTTGCCCATCAACCTGAACTCTGGTAAACAGGAAAAATAAAATCCGGAATACACAACAAAACACAATGTGAAATAATCGATGGCCCAAAGTTGAACTCCTAAAAATATTTTATCCTCATATGAGTAAAAAAACCATGGAAACAAGGAAAATACTAAAATAGGGAAAATTAATCCATAGACGAGTATAATTTGTCTGGTATGAGAAGCAGCTATTTTTCTAAGTATAAAACAATTTTTCTATTCCTATCTTTGTGGTTGATTGCATCCTGTGGGATCAATGAAACAATTGTCCCACCGACTGACCCACCAGCTGCATCTCCGATACCAACCAGCACACATACAGTCGTCCCACCGACTGCGACCCCCATACCT
>JALHTN010000697.1 GCA_022865865.1 Anaerolineales bacterium | reverse complement strand
ACCGAGTGACCAAGACCCTATGGTACTCGAAGATATCAACATCCAAATCCCAGCTGGGAAAACAATAGCATTGGTTGGTGAGACGGGAGCAGGCAAATCCACGTTGATCAAGCTCATTGCCCGTTTCCACGACCCTACCGATGGTCAGGTGTTGATCGATGGATATGATCTGCGTCATGTCACCCAATCCAGCTTGCGCAGCCAGATGGGCATTGTGCTCCAGGATCCATTCTTGTTTAATGGCACGGTGGCAGAAAACATTCGCTTTGGTCATCTTGATGCCAGCGATGACGATGTGCAAGCAGCTGCCATAGCAGTGGGAGCAGATGATTTCATCCAGCGCCTATCTCTTGGTTATCAGTCTCCCGTTGAAGAAGGCGGCGCTGTGCTATCTGTTGGGCAGCGCCAACTAATCTCATTTGCCCGTGCTCTGCTCGCAGATCCGAGAATTTTGATCCTGGATGAAGCCACCTCGAGTGTAGACACGCAAACTGAACGCATAATCCAAAATGGACTATCCTTGTTGCTCCATGGTAGAACATCATTTGTTATCGCACATCGCCTGTCCACCGTAGTGAATGCAGATACAATATTGGTAGTCCATGAGGGACGAATTATTGAAGAGGGTAACCATTCCGATCTTCTGGCCTTAGGTGGTACTTACTTCCACCTTTATAGTTCAGGACTCGAAGAATAATATAGAAAAGTACTTTGATTACAGAAGTGTTAAGTAGCCTCAATCATTAGGGTGTTAAACTTCATTTACGAAGCAGGAATGCCGCTGTTTGCCGATCTGCGTTTTTCCCAAGATTGAGGAATATCCCATATGCGAACTGGTCATGAATGGAGATCGCTAATAGAAAACGGAGACTATCAACCCTCGCGCACTCGATTTTCGCGCGGGGTAGTACTCACTTCCTCGTCAATTTTATTGCTGATCGCGGCATTGATTTTTTGGCCGATCCTGCAGTTTAAAGTCAGCCCTGTCAGTGCTGATGATTCGACACCCCTCCCTGTTGCACAAACCACATCCACACCAACGCTCCTATCACCAACAACAACAGCAACTCCTTCAGCAACCCTTGCTGCAGCTCTCATTACTGCAGACAATCCACCTCCAATACTGAACCCCTCAACGGAAATCCAAGATCCACCATCACTTGAGGTCTCCACCCCACTTCAAAGCGGATTGATTGTGTTGGCTCTCTACGAGGCTGGTCACAGCCACCTCTTTGCCTACCAGGCATCGAACTCACCATATACCCGTCTGACTTCGGGACCCTGGGATGATATTACCCCTGCTCTCAGCCCAGATGGCAGGTGGTTGGCATTCGCCTCCAATCGTTCAGGTCCTTGGGACCTTTACCTGCTGGATCTGCACCATGGTGAGGTTACCCGCCTGACGGATACCCTGCATTACGAAAGTTCACCTTCCTGGTCGCCAGATGGAAACCTCATAGCCTATGAAAGTTATGATCAGGATTCTGAAATCATCATTCGTTCGGTTTTCGACGACCAGACCGTGATTAATCTCAGTGAGCACCCGGCAGCAGATTATCAACCCTCCTGGTCCCCTCAGGGTCGCCAGTTGGCCTTCGTTTCCAATCGCAGTGGTGATGCAGAGATCTGGTTGGCTGATTTTGACAAATTTGGTGATGAACGTTTCTCCAACCTGAGTCTGAATCCTGAAATTGAAGAAGGAAATCCCTGCTGGTCTCCAGAGGGAACATCTTTAGCTTGGGTAGCAAAACACGAAGGAAATCACAGCATATATATTTGGGATGCATTGGATGGCTCACGCTATATCGGTAGCGGGGACTGGCCGGTATGGAGCCCAGATAGCAGTATTCTGTTAACTTCTCTTAATGACCCCAACCAAACTTTATTAACTGCTTACAAATCTGCGGAAGGGCGCTTAGAATTACCACCCATAGTACTTCCCGGACAGTTAACGGGTATGACCTGGAATGACCAATCGCTGCCCTCTCCACTACCTCAGAATCTCCAACAAATCAGCTTGGAGAATCAGGAACTGCCTTGGTTTACATCCAGGGGTGGTAATCCTGAAAGCCAGGAAGTACGAGAATATCTGGCTAACTTAGCTGGTGTCCAGGCACCCTTCCCTCAACTCCACGACTCTGCGGATGAAGCTTTTCACGCTTTGCGCACTGAAGTATCCTCCGCAGCTGGCTGGGATTTCTTGGGTTCTCTGGAAAATGCGTTCGTACCGCTAACCGCCCCCCTTCCTCCAGGTATGGGAGAAGATTGGCTTTATACAGGTCGAGCCTTCGCATTTGATACCTTGCCAATGAACGCTGGTTGGGTTGTGGTGGTACCTGAATTTTTTGGGCACCACGTTTATTGGCGAGTCTTCATCAAAGCACGCTTCCAGAATGGGTCGTTAGGAAAACCAATGCGGCAAGTGCCTTGGAATTTCAATGCCCGCTTTGAAGGCGATCCGTTATATTACGAACAGGGTGGTCAAAATGCCGGGGTCGTGCCGGCTGGATATTGGATAGATTTCACCGAGATGGCGATTGGATTTGGATGGCAGCGCTTACCCGCGCTGCCCACATGGCAGTCGGCTTTCTATGCGGCTCGTTTTAACGAATTTGTGATCACAAATAATCAATCCTGGTCGGAAGCAATGTTAGATCTCTATCCGGCGGAATTATTAACCACCCCAACACCGATCTATCCTCCGACTCTAACTCCCACTCGCACCCCCAGCTGGCCTGTTGTCTCCACTCCTGCACCATGATAAATCACAGGAGAAATCTAATTATATTCCTCCTGGCAGCATTCATGGTGTTCAGCACTGCCTGCAGTGCAGCTTCACAAACACCTACCCTGTCACCTACCTTGACATCAGCCATTCTTGCTGATCCTGCCACTCCTGCTCCCAGGTTAACAATCCCGATAACCAGCAACACAAAACCTGCATCTATTCTAAAAGAAATTATCGATATTGAAGCCAAGGAATCTGAGCCAATTCCTGAAGTTATGCAGTTTGATGTTCCCCCGCCGTCCTTGGATTTGATTTCAACCTGGAGACCTGCGCTTTACCCAGTTCCATTAGCACTCACTCCCTTCGACCATTTTTATTTTACACGTCCCTTTGCTGTAAACGAAACCATCTGGCCTGTAGAAGATTACCGCTATGCCGGTTCATTTTTTGAAGATGTGGTGCATAGTGGAATGGATATAAAAGTCCCGGTTGAAACCCCTATTATTGCTGCTGGACCTGGAAAAGTAGTCTGGGCAGGATATGGGTTGTTCTCAGGCAAATACGACCCGGACGATCCATACGGACAAGCTGTGATGATCCGCCATGAATTTGGCTACCAGGGTTCGATGATTTACACGGTATATGCTCATCTCAACCGGGTGGATGTCGAACGTGACCAATATGTTAAAGCTGGAGATTTCCTTGGATTGAGCGGGGAAACCGGCAAAACTTCCGGTCCGCACCTGCATTTTGAGGTCAGATTAGACGAGAATGGCTTCTTCTCCACCAGAAACCCAGAGTTGTGGCTT
>JALHTN010000696.1 GCA_022865865.1 Anaerolineales bacterium | reverse complement strand
TCCTCCCGCTTTTTGTATCGCTCACGTCAATTTTGGCAGGCTATCAGCAGACGCTCCTCCCAGCAGGATGTGGAGCTGGTCTCATCTATCCTGTCGCCGGTCCAGGTTGAACTATTCCAGCGTATGCAGAAAAGCGAACAATTCCACAGCCTGGTGGTGCTTAATGAGTTACGAAACCGGGGGGAAGATAATACTGATCTGTTAACAGCAGCCTTGTTGCACGATGTAGGCAAAACACAGGCCCCCTTGCGATTATGGGAGCGGGTGATGATCGTGATCGTGAGGGCAATTTGCCAGGACTGCGTCCAGAAATGGGGAACATTCAAAATTGATCACCCGGAGAAAGGATTGGGTTGGCGACGAGCATTCATTGTTGCTGAACAGCATCCTGCCTGGGGAGCAGACCTGGCTGCAGAGTGCGATGCATCACCATTAGCCGTATCATTGATCGCTCGTCACCAGGAGAAAATCCCTCCTGAAGCGAGCTCCGTGGAAGACAACCTTTTACGGAAGCTGCAATCTGTTGATGACAATAATTGAGGTGAGGTTATGGCTGTCCAAATAACAATTGTTGGTTTGGGTCAAATTGGGACTTCAGTAGGTCTTGCACTGGCCGAACAAAGCGAGCTGATCTACCGCATGGGTCACGATCGTGAGCTCCGCGCTGCCCGTCATGCAGAGAAATTAGGTGCCCTGGATAAGGTCTCCATAAACTTGATCTCTGCAGTTGAAGAAGCGGACTTGGTTTTGCTGGCTCTACCCATCGATCAAATTCAGGAAACTTTGGGGTTTATCCGTAACGATCTCAAACCGGCTGCAGTCGTCATGGATACAGGACCAGTTAAACAGATTGTTGCTTCCTGGGCGGCGGAACTGCTGCCAGATGAACGCTATTATGTCGGTTTGACGCCTGTGCTCAACCCTGTTTACCTGCATGAAATCGATTCTGGGGCTGAGGCAGCACACCCAGATCTGTTCCGGGATGGATTGATAGGAATTGTCTCGCCGCCAGGCACCCCCTCAGAGGCAATCAAACTCGCCGCAGATCTAACCCGCCTCCTGGGTGCGACTCCGCTCTTTGCTGATCCATTGGAGATGGATGGTTTGGTGGCCGCAACTCACATTCTGCCCCAGCTGATGGCCGCGGCGCTGTTAAATGCAACGGTTGACCAGCCCGGATGGCTGGAGGGGCGTAAAATCGCAGGACGTTCTTATGCAGAGGTCACAGCCCCGGTAATGTACCCGACTGAACCATCGACATTGACTACTGCTGCCATGCTCAACCGGGAGAATGTTATCCGGGTGTTGGATGGTGCAATGGCTTCTATTAACGCCATCCGCAACGATCTCATTAATGAAGAGGTAAAACTCTTAGAAGAACGCCTGAACCGGGCTCGTGAGGGAAGAAAAGCATGGCTGAACGGACGCTTGGCAGCGAATTGGGCTGCTGATGAGACAACAAGTGTCGAAGCACCCACAGCATCTGATATTTTTGGTCGTTTTATCGGCAGGGGTAAGAAGAAAGAGGATTGAAAGGGATAATGATGTCAACCAAACTGCAATGGATCGAAGATGAACTGAAAAATTTAAAAGAAAGCGGCTTGTACAACCAGATTCGCACGTTGAGTTCTCCTCAAGGAGCCTGGTTGGTTGTTGATGGGCACCGAGTTTTAAATTTCTGCTCCAATAATTACCTCGGATTGGCCAACCACCCGCGCATGGTGGAAGCGGCGTGTAAAGCAGCCGCTGAATATGGAGTCGGCCCCGCCGCCGTGCGCAGCATTGCGGGCACCATGGACTTGCACTTAAAACTGGAAGAACGTTTAGCTGCTTTTAAGGGCGTTGAGGCTGCTATCACCTTTCAATCTGGTTTCAGCGCCAATACCGGCTGCATCCCGGCTCTTGTTGGTAAGGGAGATGTGATTTTCTCCGATGAGCTCAATCACGCCAGTATTATCGATGGCGCACGACTCTCACGTGCCCAAATTATCCGCTATGCGCATTGTGATGTGCAGGATCTAATACGTGTTTTAAACGAAGAAAGAAGCAAGTTCGAGCGGGCGTTGGTGATTACGGACGGGGTTTTCAGTATGGATGGCGATGTTGCCCCGCTGGATGAAATCTACGCTGCAACCCGGGGATTCGATGCCATCCTGATGGTGGATGATGCCCATGGAGAAGGTGTGCTGGGAAGAGGTGGGCGTGGGATCGTGGACCACTACGGGCTGCATGGCAAGGTTGATGTTGAGATCGGAACTCTTTCAAAAGCATTTGGTGTCGTCGGTGGTATTGTTTCCGGCGATCCATTGATCGTTGAATGGCTTCGTCAACGTGGACGCCCTTTCCTGTTTTCATCCGCGATGACGGTTCCAGATGTAGCAGCCTGTCTGGCAGCAGTAGATATCTTGGAGGAATCCACGGAACTGGTCGATAAACTCTGGGAAAATACGCGCTATTTCAAGGAAGAGATGCGCATTTTAGGATTTGATACTGGCGCAAGCACTACACCGATTACGCCTGTGATGCTGGGCGAGGCATCCGTTGCACAGGAGTTCAGCCGGAAGCTTTTCAGAGCAGGTGTATTTGGCATGTCAATCGGTTTCCCAACCGTGCCGCGCGGAAAAGCCCGTATCCGGGTGATGATCTCTGCGGCTCACGAACCAGCCGACCTCGATCAGGGGTTAGCCGCTTTTGCCAGCGTGGGTCGTCAACTGGGCGTGATCTCCTGAGACAAGGACAATCTAAAGACCCTTCGAGTTGATTCTAAGTGTCGAAATATTTTTTTATCTTTGTTCGGTGAGTAGGGCGGCTTTCTATAGCCGCCAAAGATGACAGGATTGGAATCCTGCCCTATTCAGTGCATGGTTCCGCCCTGTCCTGAGCGCAGCCGAAGAATGACAAAACCCGGCTGTTGATAAAGCCGGGTTTTGTCATATTGAGTGCCTTATCACTTTTGTGGAAAAACGAGTTTCAGTGAGGAGTAAAGGGAATTTTTCGCCAGGGGGAAAAGGCGCAATATTATTCCTTCGCAGCGAACGGATCATAGGCTGGATTGGTACCGGCCCAGATACAGCTGGGGCGCCCATCCAGGTTGCATGCCAGACCATGTGAACAGCGATGGGCGAATATGCGCGGCGGTTGGTCTGGCAGGATCTCTGGTGGAAATACCAGCTCAGCTTCCAATCCTACTTCTTCATCTGCATGGTGGCAATACTGAACCTTTAAAGTCTGCCAGTTTTTCTCAGTCATAAGAGGTCTCCTTGGACGGCATTAATCAACCTAATTAGATTATATCCCTCTTAATATCGCCCATAAAGTGTCAGTTGTCATATTTGAAGTTGACAAACAGCGTACATTGATAATTTTAATTGGGATTTTTATGAACCTCAAGTCAATCTTATGAGTAAGAGAAATATGGTGCCATTGCTTGTGGCAACCTGAATATGCAGCTGTGCACCAGAGTATTGTATAATACTAGCAGCTCAACTAAAATACTAATTCAGCTATAAAGGAGGTGACGTGGAGAAAAATATACCCGATCGCACGTCAAATTTGATGCACGAAACTTTTCATATGTTTAAGAGGAGAGAGAGATGAAGAACAAGAAATTTTTTGCACTACTTGCTGTGCTCGTGATGGCCAGCATGATTCTTGCGGCCTGCGCACCTGCTGCGACCGAAGCACCGACAGAGGAAGTTGTCGCGACTGAAGCACCACCCGAGCCAACGGAAGCGCCCCCTCCGACCGAAGCTCCACCTGAACCAGAACCGACGGAAGCTGCGGAACCTACCGAGCCTCCTGTGGAGGAGAAAGTTTCCCTGATCATCGGTACCACCGACTCAATCTCCAGTCTCGATCCGGCTGACGCCTACGCCGTCCATGACTGGGAGCTGATCAAGAACACCGGTGAAGGTCTGCTCAAATGGGCTCCAGGAACTGCTGAACTAGCGACTGGCTTAGCGGTCGACTTTCCCGAGATTTCAGATGATGGTCTGGTTTATACCTTTAAGCTGCGACCCGGGATCACGTTTGGCGATGGTCTGGAACTGACTGCCCCCATGTATGCTGAGCAGCTCACCCGTTTGTTGACTATCGGACCAGAATGCCCCAATGGTGTCGCTGACGCGTTGGCTACACCGTACGTGGAAAGTATTGAAGCGCCTGATGATGAAACGCTGGTCTTCACCCTGAAGGCTGCAGTTGGTTTCTTCAGCCAGGTACTGGCAGGTGCACCCTACGTCCCCGCGCACCCGGATATCTTCTTGGCAGACGAGTGCGTACTCTTCCCAGAAGCCCCGATCTACGGTGTCGGACCTTGGTACATCAGCCAGGTCACCTATGGTGAGCAGGTTGTGCTCGAACCCAATACCTTCTACAACGGGGAGCTCGCGCCTCAGGTTGACCAGGTCATCATTCGCTATTTTGCTGACCCGCAGACCATGTCCCTCGCCGTCCAGAATGGCGAGATCGATATCGCCTGGCGCTTCCTGGGTCCGGAGCTGATCTCCCAGCTGGAGGAGGTCTCGGACCTGTCTCCTAATAAGATTGATGCTGGACCCATCCGCTACCTGATCATCAACCACACTTTCCCGCCGATGGATGATCCCAATGTCTATAAGGCTGTCGCAGCTGCGATTGACCGGGACGAGCTCTCTGACGTGGTCTACAGCGGTCAGGCTGAACCATTGTACTCGATGGTCCCGCCCGGATTCCTGGGCGCAAACGAGGCTTTCGACACCATGTACGCCTCGCCAGACGTCGACCTGGCTAACGAGTTCCTGAGCGCATCCGGCTATACTGCGGACAACCCATTGGAGCTCGAGCTCTGGTACCCGCCA
The DNA here is from genome assembly GCA_022865865.1 of Anaerolineales bacterium. The sequence goes on along the minus strand of JALHTN010000696.1, from coordinate 10,347 downwards.
GAACACTACGGCAGCGAGACTTCCGCCTGGATGGAACTGATCCAGCAGCAGCTCGAGGCGACAGGCGCGATTAATGTCACCCTGCAGGCGCAGGAGTGGAGCACCTACGTTACCGCACTGACCGGTGGCGAATCCTACCCAGCCGGTGTGTTGGGCTGGTTCTTCGACTACCCGGATTCGTCCAACTACCTGACCCCCTTCGTTTATAACGGAGGCTTGGGCTCCAATGTTGCTCTAGGCGCGGAAGGCAGCGACTATGGCGAGCCAATTAACGATCTGGCTGCTGAGCTGGTTGACTTGTTGGTGCAAGCCGATATTGAGCCGGATATTGACACTCGTGCCGAGCTGTACGAGCAGGCCCAAGAAGTATACGCTGACATGGTGGTGACACTGCCGCTGTTCATCATTGCAGAACACATCACTTACGGAGCGAACATTTCTGGCTCTGATATGTATGCTTTGCCAGGTACATTGAATGTTGGACCGACACTCGAGTTCAACTACTCCACGGTCTCCAAGAGCCCGTAACATATTCGAAACTATCTTTAAGGGGCGGGTGCAAACCCGCCCCTTATCTTTTTCTAAAAAAATAATCTCGTGTCACCTATCGCAATTATTGCCCTCATCCTCGGGATACCCGCGCTTATCGGGCTGATCTATATACTTGTTTCCGGATCGACGGGTCTCCGCCGCTTTGTCATCACACGCGTCGGATTAACCCTGCCGATGGTTTTTATCCTGGGCACCCTGGTGTTCTTTATTATGAGGGTTTTACCTGGCGATCCGGTAACCTCAGCGCTGGGACCAAAGGGGACACCTGAGACCATCCAGCGTATCCGCGAGCAGCTCGGATTGAACGATCCAATCTATGTGCAATACGCCAACTTCCTCAAAGACATGATCACCCTAAACTTTGGAAACTCGCTCACCGGTGGTCACCGCCCTATCGTAGACGAGATGAGCGAACGATTCCCCGCTACTTTGGAGCTGGTCATACCAGCTTCAGTAATAGCTCTTACTATAGGAGTCATTGGTGGAACCTGGGCGGCTTCACGCCGCAAACGCACTTCCGATTACGGTATGCGCATCTATTCAGTTGTGATCTATTCGCTGCCGATATTCTGGTTAGGCTTGATGATGCAGCTTCTTTTTGGTGTCAGGCTTGGTTGGCTACCGATCTCGGGTCGTATTGACCCGGTGATCGGTACAACGCTGGTGCGCACTACAAATATTTATACGATTGATTCGATAATCAGCGGCAACTGGCCTGCTTTGGGATCTACACTAGCTCACCTAGTGCTCCCGGCTTTCACCCTCGGGCTCATCCTCTCTGGAGTTTTTGTGCGGCTGACGCGCATCAACGTGATCGAGACGCAGCAAGCCGACTACATCGCTGCTGCGCGTGCACGCGGCATCAAGGAGCGCGTGCTGACCTATCGACATGCTCTCAAAAACGCCATGATCCCAATTATTACACTGATTGGCCTGCAGGTAGCTATCCTGCTGGCTGGCGCGGTGCTAACGGAGACCGTGTTTTCCTGGCCGGGTATGGGCAGATATCTGGTGGAGCGCATCTCATCCCGAGACTATACCGCTGTGCAAAGTGGGATCGCAGTTTTTGCCTTGCTCGTAGCAGTCATCAGTCTCACCGTTGATATCATTTACTCGCTGGTTGATCCAAGGGTAAGGTATTAGTCCATGACCATAAATAAAGAAGAATTTCCCGAAGCTGCTGATGAAATTGCTCCTTGGGAGCAGGACCTTGAGCGAGTAGGGTTAGTGCGGCGTGGTCTCAGGGCGCGCAAATGGTATGGAGCTGACTGGTGGTTCGTAGTTATCTCGGCGGTCATGGTGATCGCTTTCATGATCATCGCCTTTTTTCCTGATCCTTTTGCACCATTTGGCCCTAATGAAATTGTTGGTTCGAGTTTCTTGGCGCCTGGAGAAACCCCTCCTGTCCCGGTGCTGATCGTGCTGCAGGATTCGCAAATAGAATTGATGCAGGATCTGGCAGTTCTGGAAGGCGCAGAGCGACCAACTATCGGTGTGGAGACAGGCTTGCCAACTGCGGTAGCTTTGCGCGAGCAGGCCCAGATGATCGACAACCAGCTAAAAAATGAACCCGAGGGCCTTCGATTGCGGGCGCGGATGGAGCGCTACGATTCCCTTGAGGAAACCCTCCAGGCGGTTGTGGATGGAGAAGCGCAGGCAGCGGTCGTGCAGTCCACCGACTTCGAGATTGTGGCTTCCCAATTCCCATCTTTGCGAGCAGCCGAACGCATCATGGGGGATACCGCTACAGCTGGAGGTTTCTTGTTGGGCACCAACGATATCGGACAGGATGTCTTCAGCCGATTAATATGGGGTGCCCAGGTCGCTTTGCTGATCGGGTTCACTTCCTCGATTGTGGCACTGTTTATCGGCGTACCTCTTGGTTTAATCGCTTCCTTCATAGGCGGATCACTCGATCGTTATCTCAGCCTTCTCATGGATAGCTTATACGCCTTTCCCGGCCTTATTCTGGCCATTGCTATCACGGCAGTTTTGGGTCCCAGTGTGTTCAACATCATTGTAGCGATTGCCGTGTTGTATATCCCCACGTACTACCGCATCGTGCGTGGTCAATCTTTCTCTGTGAAAGAAGAAATCTATGTTGAGGCAGCACGCAGCATTGGGGCACGCAGGACCGAGATTTTGAGACGTTACATTTTTCCCAACGTGATTCCTTCGGTCGCGATAATCTTTTCGGTGAATGTAGCCGACGCGATCCTGACCGGCGCGGGGCTCAGCTTCCTCGGTCTCGGTCTTCCCCCCACCATCGCTGATTGGGGTATCGACCTGGCGCGCGGCCAGCGCTTCATCCAGACCGCCTGGTGGTTGATCACATTCCCTGGTGTGGCGATCATGTTGGTGGTGTTGGCTTTTACATTGATGGGTGAAGGACTGATGGAGATATTCAATCCCAAATTGAGGGATCGCTGATGTCCAAGGATATTTTGTATTCTATCAAGAACCTGACAGTGGAATACAAAACTCGAGCTGGCTCTGTCGGGGCAGTCGATAATGTCAGCTACGACATCTTCCGTGGTGAAATCCTTGGGCTGGTAGGGGAATCCGGTTGCGGCAAGTCAACCTTAGGTAAGGCGCTGATGCGCCTGCATACTGGACCTGCGGAGATCACTGGCGGGGAGCTATGGTTCGACGGGCGGGACTTGATGAAGTTTTCGGACCGGGAAATGAGTGATTTGCGCGGAGCCGAGATAGGCATGATCTTCCAGGATCCGATGACCTCCCTTAATCCAGTCCAACGTATTTTGGAGCACTTGACTGAGACCATCCAGACCCATGAGCCTGAAACATCTAATAAGGCTGCAGAAGTCCGTGCTGAGGAGCTGGTCGAGCGCCTGGGTATTCGCCGGGAGAGACTGAGTGAATATCCACATCAGATGTCAGGCGGAATGCGCCAGCGGGTTATGATCTCCCTGGCACTTGCCTTAGATTCAAAGTTGGTCATCGCCGATGAACCTACAACCTCACTGGATGTCATCGTCGAGCATAAATTTCTCGATCTGCTCTGTGAACTCCGGGATGAGTTTGGTTTGACCATCATGCTCATCACCCACAACATCGGTGTGGTTGCCGAAATTGCTGATCGTGTGGCGGTGATGTACGCCGGAAAGATTGTTGAACTCGGCGACGTCTTCGATATATTCGCTGATCCGAAACATCCCTATACCCAGGGCTTGCTGCGATCGGTACCCAATATCAAGCTGGATGGTGGCGAGCTGTACAAGATGGAAGGCATCCCCCCAAACCTGCTACGCCCCCCCCCCGGATGTCGTTTTCATCCACGTTGTCCATATGTCAAGGACATATGCCGGACACAAGAACCAGCTTTCGAACCTGTGGAAGAGAGTGACCAGATAACAGCCTGCTGGCTTTACCAGGAGTCTTCGGTTGATCAGGAGATGAGCCATGCTTGAGCAACCGAAATCGATGGAGTCTCATACAGCCTCAAATCTCAGCTCCCCCTTTACTGAGGAGCTGGTTCGGGTCGTGAACCTTAGAAAACACTTCCCCGTGCAAAGCGGGTTTCTTGCCAGCATACTTAATAGAGGGGATATCCCTTCCGTTAAAGCGGTGGATGATGTCAGCTTCTCAATTTATAAAGGCGAGGTGTTTGGGTTGGCAGGGGAGAGTGGTTCAGGGAAATCCACAGTTGGAAGACTGGTTTTACGCCTGCTTGAGCCAACTGAAGGCAAGGTGATCTTTGATGGTACTGATCTCGGCAGCCTGTCGTCCGAAGAGATGCGCCTTATACGTTCTCGCATGCAGATCATATTCCAGGATCCATTAGCCTCACTCAATCCGCGCATGACAATTGGTCAGGCAATCGATCATCCAGCCCAAATCCATCTAACTGAGCTGTCTACTGAGGAGCGCCGGAAACGAGTCACAGATATTCTTGATGCTGTCCACATGATCCCACCAAACGCCTTTTATGATTTATACCCACACCAGATATCAGGCGGGCAGCGGCAGCGCATTGTGTTGGCGCGTGCAATGATAACGTGTCCTGATCTGGTTGTGGCAGATGAACCAATCGCCATGGCCGATGTCTCTGTTCGTGCCCTCCTGCTTGACCTGATGATGGAGCTAAAGGATGAGTTTGACCTGACCTACTTGTTCATCACGCACGATCTGGCTACCGCCAAGTATGTTTGCGACCGCATCGCCATTATGTATTTGGGGAGATTTGCCGAGGTCGGTCCTCTAAAGGATGTTTACGAAAACCACGGACACCCATACACACGCGCTCTATTGGAAGCTGTGCCAGTTCCTGATCCAAAGCATCGCCATACCGAAGCGATGCCTGCTGGTGAGATTCCAAGTGCCATAAATCCACCTTCCGGATGTCGCTTCCACCCTCGCTGTCCGATTGCGCGGCCGAACTGTGCCGAGGAGACCCCGCTCCTGCGTGAACTGCGTCCACAGCATCTCATTGCCTGTCATTATGCGGAAGACCTCCTGAATTAATAGTTCATTCGAGTATTATTTCTGAATACATAGATGTCGACCAAGAATGGCATCTATGTTTTTGGATTTATTATCAGCTTTGTGGATGTGATTTCCTAATTAAATCCAGGATTGGATAAGCATATCTTTATTTTGGCAGCAGTGCGGGTAAGGATGTGGTTGAAAAACACGCCGTAAAAAAAAGCAAAACTAAACTCCAGCTCAATACCTGGTTGTTACCTCTTCTCGCGGGTATCTTTTTCATTTTCTATGCATTTTCAGGCTTTCGTGGTTGGCTGATTTTCATTGTTGGTTTAGCTGGTGCTTGGCTTTTAGCACTGCTGTGGGTTGCTTCCTTAAGAAATAATTTGCGGATAGAACGCAATCTGCATTTCGCCTGGGCAACGGTCGGTGACTCGGTCCACGAAGAACTCAAATTGATTAATAATAGCTGGTTACCCGCCATTTGGGTTGAGATCAGCGATACATCAACTGCTCTTTCTACGCCAGTGAGATTAGTTTCTGATATAGGCCCAAAGTCTTCACGCACGAGGTACCTGAATCATCTCTGCAAGCAGCGAGGCCTCTATACTCTTGGACCCACGCGCCTGCGCACCAGCGATCCCTTCGGCATTTATACATTAACGATCTATGATTATCACTCAGATACAATCTTGGTTACTCCTCCGCTGCTGCCCATGAATAAGCTCCACATTGCTCCGGCAGGCTGGGCAGGAGATCAGCGGCGGATGCGTGGGGTTTTAGAGCGAGATATCAGCGATGCAGGCGTACGAGATTACCAAACCGGGGATAGCTTGCGGCGGATTCACTGGCAGGCTTCTGCCCATTTCGATAAGCTGATCGTTAGAAATCTCGAAGCATCCACGTCTGGGGATTGGTGGATCTTCGTTGATCTGGATGCTCGTGTCCAAGCTGGAAAAGGTCGCGACTCTACTTTGGAGCTATTAATCGTTCTGGCTGCTTCTCTTGCTATGCGCCGCTTGAAAGAAAACAACCGGGTCGGGTTAGCTCTTGCTGGTCCGGATCTAATCTGGTTAGAGCCGCGCGCTGATCCGGCTCACCGCTGGCGCATCCTGAGAGCACTGGCAATGGCTGAAGCTGGGAATATCACTCTGACCGATCTGGTCAGAGTGAGGCCTCCTGCCCAATCTGCGACAATGATCGCAATTACGCCTTCCTCTGATCCAGGTTGGATAGGAGCAGCGAGACGTCGTCGCGCAGGTGGGCAATATGCACTGCTGGTTGATCCCTTGGAATTTGGCAGTACTAATAATCAGAGCAAGGTTGTATCTGCACTAGCGTTCGGCGCTGTCCCCTTCGAACACATGCCCAGGTCGCTACTTGAAGTAGCATATCCTCCTATCGCCGCAGGATTCCGCAGACCTATTAGCAATTTAAAAACTGGGAATCGTTATCTAAAACAAGGGAGGTCCGCTTGGCAGCAAATGGGTTGAAATCTGTCTCACCAATGCGGGCGCAGAGACCGGAAAAAATTATCACCCTGCTGCTTCTATTTTTTCTGCTGACTGCTGCTGTTGCCGGTGTGACTAGCGTTCTATCAGGGCCTGTTTGGGGGGCGCTTTGGAGAGGGTTAATCCTTGGATTGCTGATCGGATGGTTGCTGGCAATATTCCAACAGCCAGTGTGGAGGAGCGTAATGCTCACTACCGTTCTGGGCGCATGCTATGCTCTGTTTTATGCTGGGGGTCTCAGACAGAAGGCATTTGCAATCCTGACCGAGCTCTTTTTTATCGCCAGTCGTCTTACTACCTCCTCCCAAGGTTCCGGTGGTGATCTTACCTCAATCACCCAACTACTAGGGGAATTTCTCAACACAACCAGGGTGATCATCGAGCGAGTACACGCGTGGGTCATCGCATTGCTAGTGAGCGAGCCAGCATTCGATCCGGTTGCAGCGGCGTTTGTTTGGATTGCTCTGGTCTGGATAATTGCTGCCTGGGCTGGCTGGGTAGCGGTAGCTTACAGGAATGCTCTGCTTGCCGTCATGCCTGTGGTCATGTTGAGTGTGGCAACGCTGGCATATGGTCGCAGTGAGTCCCTCACACTCTATTTGATGCTCGGTTTGATGCTCCTTGTAGTTGCAACTGTTCAGCATATTCGGCGTGAACAAGGATGGGATGAATTTAACACAGCCTATCCTCCCCGAAAAGGGAGGCAGATCGGCATCGTAGCAATTATCGCCTCAGTTGCCCTTGTCCTGCTATCCGCGATTGTGTCATCCATATCGATCCCGCGTATCCTGGAATGGGTCTCAGCAAGTAAGGGACTTGCTGTCCAACAGGAAAGCGATCTGGGACAATCTTTGGGAATTATATCGAGAACTACTGCCTCCCCGGACATATTTGAGGAAATACGCCACCCTGGTCTGCCGCGTGATTTACTCATCGGATCAGGTCCGGAACTTTCAAAACGAATCGTGATGACTGTGGCCGTAAAGGATTATATTTCAATATTCAAAGGCATCCAGCCACAGCCCTTATATTGGCGCAGCTTCACTTATGATACTTACACAGGTAATGGTTGGCAATCAAGTGCTACGTCAATGAGGCAATATCAAGCTAACCTGCTTCTGCGGCCAGAGCAAGCACCGCAGCATATCTTGATCGAACAAGTTGTACGTCCCGTAGGACGTGAATCCAGCATCTTGTACGCAGCTGGTGATCCGGTCGCAGTTAATCATTCCAGTGAAGTTGCCCGACGTTCACCTGATGATTTATTTGGGGTCGTCTTGGGAGGTGCCGGTTCCTATGAGGCAGGCTCACTAATCTCAGTAGCTAGCGAACAATCTCTGCAAGCAGAAGAGCACAATTACCCTGATTGGGTGCGGCAGCGTTTTATGTACCTACCTCCAGATCTCCCAAGCCGGGTAAAGGAGCTTGCTTTACAATTGACAGCCTCCGAACCAACACCGTATGATCGAGTACGGGCGATTGAACGGTACCTGCGCACAATTCCCTACACCCTGGATGTCCCATATCCACCCCAGGATCAAGATCTGGTCGATTACTTCCTTTTTGAGCTGCAGAAAGGGTACTGCGATTATTATGCCTCAGCCATGGTAGTCCTCGCACGGGCTGCGGGAGTCCCGGCTCGATTCGTAATTGGTTATGCAAATGGGACTTATGATTTGAAGGCTGAGCGTTTTTTGGTGACCGAAGCAGATGCTCACTCCTGGGTCGAGGTATATTTTCCGACGGCTGGCTGGGTGCCGTTCGAGCCGACTGCGGGCAGGCCGCCGTTGGATAGGTCAAAAACCACCACGACAAATTTGGATGTAAAAACCACTTTTCCTGAAGAGAATCCTTTCTTAGCTCGGCCAGGCTCAAATCCCCTGGGGTGGCAGCTGTTGCTTGGGGTACTTTCCTCAATCAGTATTTTTGGTATAGCTTGGGTCGCGTTTGACGAAATCAGGTTGCGCGCTCTCCCGGAATCTACAGTGGCGGGCGAGGTCTACCTGCGGTTGAGACGCTACGGCGCACACCTAGCAGTACCCTTGGAAACTGGTGATACCCCCGACGAATACGCCGCTTTATTAGGTTCCCGCATCCAAGAGATTTCACAAATTGAGATCACAAAGGAATTTTATTCTAAAGCATTTGAACAAATATCTACCCTAACAAGCAGGATCGTTGAAACCAGCTTCAGACCATCAAAGGATCAAGACAAATCTGAAAAACTGATATTTGAGCAGTGGAAGGGATTACGCTGGCGGTTGAGTATGTTGTGGCTGATGAGATATTATCAATCGGGTCGTGACCGCTTGCTTGGAGCACCTGCTGGTCATTCCAATAATAACAGTGCAGGTGTTGCACGAGAGGATTAGCTAAGATGATATATGAAGGTGAGGCTGGAGACATGTCCGTCGCAAAGGTTCAGGAATTCAGCGATATCGTGATCGCGAATGTGGAGAAGGTGATTGTTGGTAAACGTTCAACCATAGAGCAAGTGTTGGTTGCACTGTTATGTGAAGGGCACGTCCTGATTGAAGATGTGCCAGGTACGGGAAAGACCATGCTCGCTCGGGCAATCGCGATCTCAACCGGACTTGAATTTAAACGGCTTCAGTGTACACCCGATTTGCTTCCCAACGATGTGACAGGTGTTTCAATATTCAACCAAAAATTGCGCGAGTTTGAATTCAGACCAGGACCAGTTTTTAGCCGTATCCTCCTTGCAGACGAAATCAATCGGGCCACCCCAAGGACCCAAAGTGCATTGTTGGAGGCCATGGGCGAAGGCCAAGTTTCAATTGACGGGATAACCTATCCCCTCGAAAATCCTTTCATGGTGCTAGCAACCCAGAATCCGATCGAGTTTGAAGGCACTTTTCCGCTGCCGGAAGCACAGATGGACCGCTTTCTGCTGCGGCTCCACATCGGCTACCCGAAGATTAATGACGAAGATACGATGCTGCAAATGCAGCAGGCTGGTCATCCCATAAATAACCTGGATCAAGTTATCGATGGGCGGAAAATTCCTGAACTTCAGCATCTAGTTCGCCGGGTCACTGCAGTCGAGAACATTCGTCGATATATTTTGAATTTGGTTCAGGCTACCCGCGATCATGCAGCCCTTGCCCTTGGTGCAAGTCCGCGTGGAAGCTTGGCCCTCTTCCGCACAGCTCAAGCCCATGCGGCCTTGCATGGAAGAGATTTTGTCATCCCAGATGATGTCAAGCGTATGGCAGTAGCCTGCTTGGCTCATCGCATGATGATGAATCCAGAAAATTTCCTAAGTGGAGAAACAACGACTGATATAGTGCAGGAAATGCTTAAACAAATTGAAGTTCCTTTGGGGAGCGTATGAGGTCAATCATTGTCCACTGGAATCCAGAGCATCAAATTCTGGATCGGTCTGCCAGTAAACCTGAGGAATTTCCCTGAGCGTAATCCAGATATCAGGCAGAAAATCGCTGTTCACAATCTTGTCTTCCATTTTGGAGAAGCTGTTCGACTCTCTTCTAGGTAGGCGTTTACATCCCAGTAGGAATTTGCTGGGATACATTTTTGTATGCTCCATACCTTTGACAATCCAAATCCAAGGGACTAAAATTCAATTAGGCAAGAATTGGCATGAAATTTGCTGTAATATTGGTTGGTATTGGCATAATTAAACATCTTTTTAGCATATATCTGAAATTTCGGGAGATGAATAAGCAGTGAGTGCCTGGCCGGGAAAATATGTGATTGGACTGACCGGAAATATTGCCACTGGGAAGAGCGTGGTGCGTAAGATGCTTGAGCATCTGGGAGCCTATGGCATCGATGCTGACGCGCTGGCTCATCGCGC
>JALHTN010000695.1 GCA_022865865.1 Anaerolineales bacterium | reverse complement strand
TCCTATTTATCAGGAGGGAAGATCACATCTTCCTTGCCAGACAACCTATTTTGTATCCTATCAACAACAATATTAAGGTGACGGGGGTTATGAACGAAATCCAAAGGTGTCTCACGTCCTAATTCCCCAGTGTGGATTGTGAGCACAGGACAAATATCAAAAGCAGCCATCCAATCATCGTAAAATGAATCTAACAAGGCTAAATAATCCTCTGTGATACCGCTCTCGATATTCCTGCCTCGCTGGTGGATGCGGTCCATTAAAACGGATACGGGTGCTTTCAAATAAACCAATAAATTGGGTGGGGGAAGGGTTGAGACCAGCAGATTAAATACTCTCAGATATGCATGATAATCCCGCTCGGATATATTCCCGAGATGATGGAGAGCACGTGCAAATATGTAGGCATCCTCATAAATACTGCGATCCAAGATCGCTGATTGTGGGGACTTCGCAAGTTCTAGGTATTGATCCGCCCGGTGACCCAGAAAAAATATCTGTAAATGGAAGGACCACGATTGCATATCTGCATAAAAATCAGGTAAATAGGGATTATCGGATACAGATTCAAAAGCAGTTTCCCACCCCAATCGGGTACCTATTCGTTCTGTCAGAGAAGTCTTCCCAGCTCCAATGTTTCCCGCAACAACAATCAATCGTTTAGCCATTCATGTATCACCCTGAGTTATCTCAATTGCTCAATGCTAGTACAATCGCCAGAAATTGAACATTTGATTTAACATTCACTATATGCACAGGCATAACATTTACGACACCCCTCTTCATAAACTACCGCTGCCTGACCACAATCAGGACAAAGATCTCCGATCTGAGAATTGTTCTGCTCAGTTTCTAAATCCGATGTAGGATAATGACCATTCCCATCTCCCACATAAATTAGATCGCTTTGTTCTGAATTCTTCAAGTATTCCTCGATGGCTTGGGCAACACCATCTGGTAATGACCGCACACGATTGGGACCGAATCCCAATGGTCTCCCACCACCAATGCCTGATAATTGCCTCCAAACCTCTTTCAGGCGTTCACGGGGAGAGACAGGCGAGACCATTCTTAGAATATAAGAGATCAAGCGCCCAATTGCTTCAGATACCGCTGCAGTTTCTGACCCCGCCTTAGCAGTGTTTACGAAAACTTCAAAAGGTTGCTTACCCCCATTCTCGTTAACTGTTACAAAAGTTTTACCTAATGGTGTCTCCACAAAGATCGTATTTCCTGGCAATCTACGTGGTCGCGGTTTTTTCGCTTCCTGCCAATCACTTCTTAATTCTGAAACATCAGTTGCTGATGCTGCCTGAAGGCTATCTTTCTCTTTTGCAACAGAATGTGTTTCTAATACAACTTTCTGCCTTGAACCAGTGACGTACACTGTAATACCTTTACATCCTAATTCCCAGGCTGATTTATAAGTATTGGCAATATCTCCTTCTGAAGTGATCTCGGGGAAATTTATCGTTTTGGATAGGCTGTTATCTACAAAGGCCTGCATCGCAGCTTGCATGCGTACATGGTCTTCTGCAATGATGTCCTGCGATACAACAAAGGTTTGACGAATGTGATCTGGTAAGGCAGAAATCCCCTGACAGGTACCTGACTCTAAAACCTTGTCAAATATGGTAGCTCTAGTAGATTCATCCAAACCTGCATCCTCGAGTGCTTGATTGAATAAAGGACTGGTGTATTTTAACTTTAAGTCTTTACCATTGTCATTGACATGTCGGATGTAAGCTAAAGCGAAGACGGGTTCACAACCGTAACCTTCACATCCTGCAACTGTTGCAATTGTTCCGGTTGGTGCGATAGTTGTTTGGGCGGCATTTCTAATACCGTATTCTCCAATTCCATCAATTACAGTGTTCCAATTTACTTTAGGACGATCCCAATTATTCTGATACTCATATAACGGTTGCGGCGGTTGCCAGGTTAAATCTTTTGGATCATAAATTGATCCCTTAATTGCCTCGAAGGGACCGCGATCTTTTGCAAGTTCAATGCTGGTCAACATGGAATGGAAGCGAATAAATTCCATAACTTGGGCGGAGAATTCTTGGCCCACTTCGGAACCATAGCGAACACCAACATGATACATCAGGTCCGCCAGGCCCATGAGTCCAAGCCCTATCCTGCGAGCTCTATATGCTGCTTTCTGAAGTTGGGGAACTGCCGGGACATAAGAATTTGCTTGAACAACATCCTCAAGAAACCGGGTCGCCAGCTCAACACTCTTCTGTAAACCATCCCAATCAACGTTGTTATTAGGACCAAAATGCTGGGCAAGATTCACTGATCCTAAGCAACAATTCTCATAGGGTCCTAACCACTGCTCACCACACGGGTTTGTAGCCTCAAGCATGTACAAGTGTGGGACAGGATTTGAGCGGTTGGCAGCATCAATGAATAAGACCCCGGGTTCCCCATTATGATGGGCTTGATGAACAATTTTCTCGAATAATTCCCTGGCTTGTAATCGTTTATAAACCTTGATGGGAATACCGTCCTGCTCAGCTTGCTCAATGGTTCCGGTGAATGATTTGTAATTCTTAGAGGAAACATCCGGGAATACTAGATCCCATTCTTTATCCTCTTTGACTGCTTCCATAAAAGCATCGGTAATTCCAACTGAGATATTAAAATTTGTGATCGCGTCCTCATCTGATTTGCAGGTAATGAAATCTTCAATATCGGGATGATCCACTCGCAGCACCCCCATATTAGCTCCACGCCGAGTCCCCCCTTGAGCGATCTCACCGAACGCCTTGTCATAAACACGTAAAAATCCCACAGGGCCAGTGGCTTGTCCAGCTGACGTTTTTACCAGTGTGCCTTTGGGTCGTAAGCGGGAGAAGGAAAAACCATTTCCTCCTCCAGTTTGTTGGATTAATGCGGCATCCCGCAAAGTTTGAAAAATACCAGCTGAATTTCTCCCCATATCATCGGAAACAGGTAGTACGAAACAGGCTGCTAATTGACCAAGTGGTGTGCCGGCACCAGTAAATGTTGGGGAATTGGGGAAAAATCTTCTTGTGGATAATAACTCATAATAACTTCTGGCGATTAATTCGACATCATTCCCCCATTCTTCTTCAACCTTGGCTACATGATAAGCAACTCTCCAAAAAGTCTCTTCTACTGCTTCGATTGGTTCGCTGTTCTCATCCCGACGAACATAGCGGCGAGTAAATACCTGGTGAGCATTTTCAGTGAGTTCTACTTTTTTAAATTCTGCCGGTAACGGTGGGGTGGGTAAAATACCACTGCTTTCAGTCTTGACTTTTGCATTCTCCTCTTTAAACATTAATCTACCTCCTGACAGGTATACCAACTTCTATGCAAAGAAAAACATCCCGAGGGAGAAGATGTTCTTACAAAAACAATAAATTAGATATCAAGTAAATGATCGATTTCGTCCCGGATAGATCTCAAATCATCTAGTCCGAGATAAACAATTGCATACCGGATATAAGCAACCTGGTCCATCTCCTTTAATCCGGCGATTACCATGTCCCCCACAACCCTAGAGGACACTTCTGAGCGTCCCATCGCCTGAAGGGCTGATTCAATTTCTCCAACTAAACGCTCGATTTTTGCGGCAGAGACCGGTCTCTTGGCGCATGAAATTCGAATTCCGGCCAGCAATTTATCACGGTCGAATTCTTCACGTGTACCATCCTGCTTGACCAACAAGGGATTGGCGAGGATTGCCCTTTCATATGTGCTGAATCGTTGGCTGCAATTGTTGCACTCACGTCTACGGCGAATTCCACCTCGGGTATCATGGGATGTATCCACTACCCGAGAATCTTCACCCTGACAATAAGGACAACGCATCACAACCCCTTTATTAGAACAAATGAAGCCGCCATATATGGCGGTGTTATTAGGACCACCCCTACATGTGGTATATGCTGGGCAGGTATTCTAGCATACCTCTGATTTATTGACAAGCCAATCAAGTCAAATCTAACCTTAATATTTTCAGAAATAAATTAACCGACCTCATCCCCATCCCAGGGGAAGGCAATCCCGGGAAGGGGATGAGGAGCCTCATGATTCGAGCAAGAGTTTCCCATTAAAATATTGATTTTCCCTAATCGATCCCACCATTTTCGGCAAAAACCGATTAGAACATGTTATTCAGCATTTCCCAATGAAATGCCTCGCATACGAAGACAAATTAACTTCCCTATCGAGTTCGATTTCTTAAGAAAGTTGGAATATCCAGATCTTCGGTATTGAATGTTCGTGGTTGGAAATCTGATGGCTTACCCGTATTGGCTAAAACATCGCTGGTTTCTGGATATTGAGCAATCTCATTTTCTCGCGGTTTGGATGATTTCTCCAATAGGCGGCGAGGAATACCTGTTTGTTCAAACCCAGTCGCGATCACGATTATGCGCAACTCATCACCAAATGTTGGATCAATCACGGCGCCGAAGATCAGATTGACATCTGGGTGTGCGGTCTCCTTTATGATCGCGGCTGCCTGGTTGACCTCAAACAGAGTCATATCTGGACCACCGGTAACATTGAACAAGATTCCACGTGCACCATCAATGGTGATATCCAACAATTCACTGGAGATCGCTTTTTCAGCTGCTTCTCGCGCTCTTTCATCACCTTTGGCGTTTCCAACAGCCATTAATGCCGCACCACCTTCAGACATAATCGTTCGGACATCTGCGAAGTCTAAGTTGATGAGTCCTGGTACGGTGATCAATTCAGAAATCCCTTGAACGCCCTGTCTCAGGACATCGTCTGCAATATTGAACGCTTCGTGCAAATTCGCTCGTTTGTCAACTATTTGCAGCAAGCGATCATTTGGAATCACAATTAATGTATCAGCTTGTTCCTTGAGTTGTTCGATACCACTTTCGGCAGCTTGAATGCGGCGCGATCCTTCAAAAGTAAACGGGCGTGTTACCACACCGATGGTGAGCGCGCCTACCTCTCGGGCAATTTGAGCCACAATTGAGCAACCACCAGTTCCAGTGCCACCACCCATACCACCGGTGATGAACACCATATCGGCGCCTCGAAGGACATCATACATTTCTTCCGCTGACTCTTCTGCAGCTTTTTTACCCATCTCTGGATTACCACCTGAGCCTAATCCGCGGGTCAATTTATCACCGATTCTTACCCTAACTGGTGCTTTGGACAACATCAATGCCTGAGCATCAGTATTTATAGCGATAAATTCTACACCGTGTAATCCTTCCTCAATCATTCGGTCGACGGCATTACATCCGCCTCCGCCAACACCAACAACTTTGATGTTAGCAAAGGATTCAACTTGGTTGGGGGGATTTACCATTGCGTTCATTCGTTTCTTCTCCTTCGAATCATGTGATTTATGGTGAATTAGTTATTTTCGATATACCGGTAACATTACCAATTTAAAGGTAGATAGATAAATGCATCTACGGAAACAGGCGACGTAATAAGCTCTTTACATAGTCCCAATCGAAACCTCCTCTATGTGAACTAACTCTTGGTTGAGAAATCTCTCCACCAATTTCAGTCATCAACATTGACCACTTCAACAAACCAACGCTTGTAGAAAAAGCTGGAGAATATAGTTTGTCTGTCATACCAATCAAATTCTCTGGCTGGGCGATTCTGACCGGTAGGCCTAATACCTGGGAAGCGATAGTGTGGATGCCGGGAATTCCACTTGAGCCTCCGGTTAAGACCATACCTGCTGGTAGCAATCCATCATATCCGGATCGCTTTATCTCCTGTAATACCAGGCTGAATATTTCTTCCACTCTTGCTTCGATGATTAATGCCAGCTCGCGACGCCGAACCTGAAGAGGGTTTTCTTCTCCAAATGGGCGCACATGAAATTCTTCGTTCTCACCAATTTGTGTTTCAACGGCATGACCATGTTGCTTCTTGATTTCTTCAGCCTGGGAAATCGGCAAGCGTAATCCATGCGCAATGTCCGAGGTGATGTGATCACCGCCAACACCCAGCACCATCGTATGCCAAACATCACCTTCGATAAATATCGCCATGTCCGTTGTACCGCCACCAACATCACATACAACTACTCCCATTTCCCGTTCTGTCTCTGAGAGTACAACTTCTGCAGAAGCTAGTGGATTTAATACGAATTGGTTGGTATTTGCACCCGCTTGAAGAACACAATTTCTCAGATTCTCCACTGCGGACGCCGCAACAGTGATGATATGAGTTTCTACTTCTAGGCGATATCCATGCATGCCTAATGGCATGCGAATTCCGGGTTGCCCATCAACAGTAAATCCGCGTTGGATTACATGGATGACCTCGCGGTTATGAGGTATTGCCACCGCTCGCGCAGCTTCCATAGAACGGATTACATCATCCTCGCTGATTGTTCGACCCGAAACACCAACCACTCCCCTGCTGTTTACAGATGAGACTTGTGATCCGGCCAGGCTGACCAATGCCGAGGTGATTTCCATACCTGAGGTACGTTCAGCCTTTTCAATTGAACGAGAAATGGCCTGGGTCACCGCCCGGACATCCACCGGGACACCCTTACGCATCCCTTGTGATGGTTCAATCCCAACTCCAAGGATGCGTAAGAGCCCATCCTCTTCTATTCGACCCACGAGGGTACAAATTTTTGTGGTGCCAATATCAATTCCGACGATAATCGGTTCGTCCATTTTTACCGCTCCAGGCGATAATACGGTGCGTGAACATGTTCCACGCTGATAAATGCGGGTCGTATACCCGCTTTTTTCAACCGTTTAAAGGTTTTCCAATAAACTTTCCACTTAATTTCCATATCTTCCCCACCAGATCCAAAATAAACTTGCCACCCTCGAGGATCAAACCAACCTAGTCCATGTTGATTGTCATAAGTGATGGGTGAGTTTTCAGGTAATTGTTGACTTAATGTGAGAATTGAATCGACCAATCCAACTGGAAGCGTTTGAACTGGAACCTTTCCATCTTCTAATGCTTCACTCTCTACTGTTGGGGGGACTATTAAATCACTGCCCTGAACTGTGATAGCAGGATTACCATCACCATGAGGCAAATAAGCCATTCCGTTCTCATCAATCCAATAGGTTTGATCAGCTTGCTGCCACGCCAGCACTAGCTGCCGTTCAACTAAATTCACCAAAACTTTATTGGGGACTTCTGTTTCAACTGAAATATTATCCAGTTCAGGAAATGCTACACGCAATTCTTGCTCAACTTTCATTGGATCAACGAATATGATTGATTTTCCAACAACATCTGCGACCGCATTTATCTCATCATTCGACAGTCGCACCAAACCTGTCACATCAATTGCTTCCACATTAAAGAAAGGAGAAGACCAGAGGAAATAGATCAGAAAACCCAGAGCACCAATAAGCACAGCCGAGACCAAACGCCAACCCAAACCGACAGCAGGAATCGAGGGAAGCCTCATTTCTGCACCCTGACCATTCAAAGCAATATCAAATCGCCGCCGGTTGAGCTTATCCTTTGTACGACTATGCGAAAGAGACGCAGCTGCACCTCCCCGCACCAAGACAGGAGGTGACCCTCCACTGGTTAATGTCTGGGAACGGCGCTTCGATTCCGATTTCCTTTTCCGGGGTTGTGTTTCCCGTTTCTCACGAAGTAGATCAGCGCGCGTTTGTATACCTTTAGCCGTCATGAATCATCACCTTTGATAT
>JALHTN010000694.1 GCA_022865865.1 Anaerolineales bacterium | reverse complement strand
CCATAGAGTTTGATGTTAATTAATTCAAGAATCGTGCCGCACTGCTGGCGAGTATCAAGATAAGCAAAACGGACAGCGCCGCCACCAGCAGTCGTGAATTGCCCCTCAAAGAGAGTTTTTAACCCTAATTGTTCCGCGATCTTGAGCTTGGCATCCAGATCAGGGACAAAGAAACCGAGGTGGTGAAATCATTGACCGTGACTGTCTAAGTGCTCCTTGTAAACAGCTGCCCGCTGGCTTTTCTCCTCGATCAGCTCGATTTGAAGATTCCCCGAATAAGCAAACACGATATTAAAATCCAGTTCAACCCTCTCCCCGTTTATGATGAATTGTCTTTGCGCATATTGGGGTTCATACCAGGTTTTCAAATTAAATGCGGGGGCAAAACCTGGTAGAAAATCATGGATATCATGCGTGATAATGCCAAGCTGGCCTACACGGGGAAGGCCTAACGCGGGCTCATGTATGAATTGGTCAATCTCCATGATGCGTCTCCTCAGAATCCTGCAGCGTAATACTCTATGATTTGGTCAGGTCGGGTAATTGATGAGGATCATAACATAATCAGGAAAGACGATAGCAACCCATCGTAGATCGCGGCTGGGGGCACGAGGTATACCCCATCTTCATCCAATCTCTGGTTTTATACCCACCATGGAGAAAATTGTATCTTCATCCTTGACGGGTTCGCGGCTGAATTCGCTGTACACCTGCAGTCCTGTAAAACCTGCTTGCTGGTAAAGATCGCGTGCCTGACTTTGTGTATACCACCGGGTAGCGGGTGAGCGGGTGTGATATTCAGAAGCGATGATTTCACCTTCGAGGATAGTTTCGAAACGGGTTTCAGTATGTTCCAGCTGGTTCTTCAAGTCATAATTGGCGCGTGACCAACGCCGAATCAGCGCACCATCTGCTGATCGTTCCTTTTCTCCATCCTGCACCCAATCTGTTTCCTGCGGAGCATCTTTCTGCCAGAGGAACATGAAGGGCATGATCAAGAGACCGCCAGGTTCAAGGTGCTGGTAAAAATTATCCATCGTTTGCCTGGCATCATCTACATCTGTGATTAATTGAAATGAACTGGAGGGCACTATGATAATCCGGTAGCGATGAGGCAGGTCTAAATCCTCCATGAATTGTTGAAACAGATGGGTCTTCAGACCTAGTTCGCGGGACTACGCGCGGCAAAGTGTCAGCATTTCCGGCGAATTGTCCACGCCTTCAATGTCGACACCATCCATCAGGTAATCCAACAATAAGCGACCTGTACCACAACCGACATCCAGCATTCGGCCTCCATGCTGGCTAATGAATTCCCGGTAAAATAATCGATCGGGCCATTGCGAAGTGTCTCCGCGAAACAAGTCCCAGGTTTGCGCTAATAAACCTCGATATTCGTAATCTTGATCATCCAAAGGAGTGTTCTCCTATGTTGCACCTGCTTCCATCGTCCCACCTGGAACCTGGATTCCCGGGGCAGGGAAATTTATATGGCGGAAAACGCGCAGTCGATTGGGGCCGGGGGATATAGGCGTAAATTTTATTTATCGGTAGCATTTCTCAATCTGTGGAGACCGTGATAGCCATCCAATCCTCTACTGAAAACTGAGCCTGTTCTGGGATGGGTCCCGTGAGCAATTCCAATCTGCTGCAATCGCCTGATAAATCCTCGGGCCACGAGAGCACAGACCGGTAGTTCGGTGCACCAATGGAGGTCACCGCCAGGCGCAGCGAACCCTCCGGCATCGCTATCTGGTATTCAACCTCATCGGGATTTCCCATTCGTCCATTACTGGCGATCCATCCCTCCTGCAGCAGATGTGTACGGCGCGCTTCCTGTGCTTGAGAGCTGTCTGTTGTCTCCCGGCAGCACCATTCAAAATCCCTTATCTGCTCCCATACCCCATCACCAAGCAGGTACACTGCGGTTCCAATCGCTGCGGATGAATGCAGTATAGAGACTTGCTCTGCCTGATCAATGCAGATGCTGGTAACAGGTTCTGGCTTTGCCCTGATCCCCAGAAATAGATAACCGCCGGCGTGCATCAGGAATATTTGGCCTTCATCAGCCAGATCGATCTGAAGGGCCGATTCCCACTCATCCACAGATAAAACCCCGTCAATGATCGCTTCGGTTCCAGGTGGCACAACGTATTCTAAATCCTTGGCCTCGGGTTCATCTGTTGGCGGTAAGGGTGTTTCCGTAGGTTGTGAAGTAGGTGTTGGAAAAATTTTTGTGGGCGTCATCGTAGGCTGCGAGGTCGGCGTTGGAAGAATTTTCGATTGCGTCATCGTTGCTTGAGATGCTGTTGGCTGGGCTGGCGTTGACGTCGGAACACAGCCCCCCCCAATGCTCAAACTTAGACCCATAATAATTATTATGATTCTATTTATGCGGGTTGTGATGTTGGAGCTCGGCATAATCTTTTCTCCCGGTGTGAGTTTAACGGAAAAGTACTGTTAATAAATAGGAATCAAAGGTTGCAGATTCTCATCTGCAGTTCAATCAATCTTCTTGGTAAGAGT
>JALHTN010000693.1 GCA_022865865.1 Anaerolineales bacterium | reverse complement strand
TGTCCTTTATGGAATTTAGCGCTGATCATGAGCACTCTGGACCATAATCCGAGTGTATAATATTTTCCCAATTGTTCAAAGCAATTTCTGGGGAGACGCGATGAAAAACAAACTTCTAACCATCATGGCAATAGCGATCTTGACCGCACTGTTTCTGGCTGCCTGCGGTGGTTCAACCGAACCGACCTACGCTCCAGAAGATATCGCCCAAGGAGGTGAAATTTTTGCCTCCACCTGTTCGGCCTGCCATGGAGCGGATGCAAAGGGTCTACCAAATTTAGGGAAGGATCTCACTGCCAGCCTGTATGTCAAGGATAATGACGACGCAACCCTGATAATCCTGCTCAAAGAAGGCCGTCCTTCGGGGCACGAGCTCAACACTACTGGTGTTGATATGCCTCCCCGCGGTGGCAATCCCTCATTATCTGATGAGGATTTGACGACCATCGTAGCTTATTTACGTTCCATTAATCAGTAATCAATTTGAAAGGGCGAAGCATCCAGAGCAATTCCAAATAACATAATTTCTCCATAACTGGTTGCTTCGTCTGGTTGAGCCAACATTAAATACTCCTGTTTTATGGATAATTCCCGGATATACTCAATGTTTTCCTCATCTTCGAGGAAGACAATTTTGCGTCTTGAGATTTCTCTCCTGGCAGGTCTCTAGCAGTTGGTTTGCACTTAGACTGGTTTTCAGTGAAGAACAAGACAATACTCTCGATATAGAGGAGTAATTCCGAATGTTTTCGGTTTAAGGATCACCACAATATAGATAACAACCCCCTTGCCTATTACAGGTATTTGCTCCTCGTACCCCAAATCAATAAACGATTATTTTGATTGTTTTTGTAATCGCAAGGTTGAAACAATCCCAACCGCTGCGACAAGCAGCAAAGCAGAAGGGCAAAACGGGGTAGATGACCCACGCGGTTCATCTTCCTGTGTTGCTTGAACTGCATTGGTTGGTGTCTCCGCAGGTTCCGTTACCACAAGTGGGCTGGCTGTTTTTCCTGCTGTTGGTGGAGGGGATGGAGATACAGATGCGCTGAGCGTGGTCACCACCGGGATGGTGCTAACCTCAGCGCTGTTGGTCGGCACGATGGTTGGAGTTGCGGTCAACATCAAGAACTGATAAGTATCCTCTATTTTGGTCACCGCTCCTGGCATGCTGTAGGTCATCTCATCCAGGATATTTATTATTTTTTGATCATCCGGTTTTAGATCGTACGCCAACTTTATTTCCTTTACCGCCCTTTCAATCTCATCCAGGTTGGGACTGCCCGGTTGGAACACATCCCAATAAGCATGTTTCCACAATAGGTCAGCAAATCCAGCGTGCCATAAGGCATCCTCGGGTAAAAGGTTCAATGCTTTTTCGTATGCCTCCACGCTCAGCATATAGAGCTCCTGACCGCCTGCATCTTTCCGGAACCACCTTCGCAAATAGCTGGTTTCCTTATACAGCTTACCCAATCGCCCCCATGCTTCTCCATCCTGCGGATTATCGTCCACCCGAGATCGTTCCTCCAGCACTTGTTTCCAGGTATTGGGCATAACGAGTGAGATTTCGATGTTGTTCGCCCTGGTGGGCTCAAAGTTCTCCAAGTGCCAGATCACTTGATTGCCATCCAGGATCGCTCCAGGGGTTGTTTGTGACCATCCTGTCGTTTCATCCATGATCACATTCTGAAAGTTGGCTGCGTATGGTAGGCTAACAATGATCTCTGCAGTTCCGATGCTTCCTTTCCAACCCCGCCCTGTTTCCAACACATAGCGATAGGCGATAAATGGATATTCTCCGACTGGCCGGTTGGTATAGGTTACCTCAATCAGCACCTCCTCGCCTGGTGGAAAAGTGATGCCGAATTCTGCCCAAGGGATGGAGAGAGATTCGTTCCCCATGACTGGAAGATCTACTCTCCTCCAATCTACAGGTTCCCCCGCTACGGAGAAGGACACGTCCTTGATCTCTGGATATCCACCCGAACTGCCGGAAGTACCGTTCCAGAAAGTCAGTGGAAACCTGGCAAACATAGTCTCAATCTCATCCCCCAGGTTTTGCATCTTGAATCTGGCTGTCACCTTCGCCTCACCCAGGCTGCCTTCAAGTACCCTCTCATCCAGGTCAATAACGACACGCTCTGATACCATGCGAACCTGGGTGTATTCGCTGTCAGGTGCTAAATTTGCCCCGGAAGGCCAGTCAGGTGGCGCGATATCAGCATTTACCGGAAGGGGGAAAAATACCACCACAGCTACCGAAATCACGATCAATATTTTCGATCTCATTATGACTCCCTGATCATTTTGGTTGGCTTTAGTCTACGACCAATTTTATGGCTGCTATCTGCGTCTTCTGCAGGATTGTTTGTGATCTGCGTGTTGTTGGCACCACATTGTAACGACAACCAGGTTGTTTATTCTTCATCCCTGCCTGCCTCGACCTTGATTAATTCGAATACTGGCCGTGATCTTGCCTCTTTCACAAATTCGTCCCGTGCAGAATCTACTCGTGCATCGAAATAGGGTTTAGTGATTGGGTTCTGTTCAAGATATTTCTTTAATACCCTAGCTGATTCCTCTGCAGGCAGCTCAAGAATAGCAAAATCTTCGCTCCATTTTCGATGCGATATATTCAAACTCCCAGATGCACGCGCATTTTTCACCCAGTCAACCACTCCGTAAGGAGCAACCAGCCAGCGATTATTTCCTTCCTCAACCAAAACTACTGGAACTGAGTGATCATTTCCAGTTATTCGACCGGGGATTGTAAGAAGATAAGTATCACCAGGGGCGATTCCAAGCTTCAACAATCCCATGATGATTCGATTGACAATACGCCGATCCATACTGTATCTGAATGGTCGCGCCAAGGATTCTCCTTCATAGTTGATGTACGATGAAACTCATTGGGAGGTGAGCCGCCCGGCTTTGCTGTCAATAAAAATTTGTCAAAGTGGTAAATGGCCTCAAATCGCCCAACTTTTTCAGAACTTTATACAAGTCAGATAAACTCAAGGTTTGCATAGAAAACAACCCTCTAGCCAAAATGCTTTTTCAAGAAATCGAAGATACTCCGCCAGCAGTTCTTATTCATTATGATCCCATTGTGTCCACTATTGTATTCA
>JALHTN010000692.1 GCA_022865865.1 Anaerolineales bacterium | reverse complement strand
GTTAATCCGGGATCTGTGGTGCTTTCGGGTGAAATGATGTTCAGATATATGGGCTGGCATGAAGCAGCAGATTTGATCGTCAAAGGCATGGAGGGCGCCATCGCCGCCAAGACGGTTACCTATGATTTCCACCGCCTGATGGATGGAGCGAAATTGTTGAAGACCTCCGAGTTTGGCACAGCTATCATCCAGCACATGGATAATTGAAATTCCCGAAAATTATTCGAAAGGCCTCTTTTTGAAGTTTATGTATGAAGATGAAAATGGCCAAAAATCAAGTGCCATTCCGACCAGCGAAGCAAGGACCTCTCCCCGCATTATGGGGAGCAATCCCAATAATTGCCGTGGAGAAATAAAGTATGGCTGAAGAGATTCCTCGACCCGCCGGGGCTCGGGATGACAGTATAAGTCATACAATTAGCCCATTAATTCGAACCTAATTAGTATTCTCGGAAATTACAACCATGGATGAAAATGGGGAAACCAAGACCAACCAGGAAGA
This sequence comes from Anaerolineales bacterium, assembly GCA_022865865.1. Next base: position 1,384 of record JALHTN010000692.1, on the reverse strand, counting down.
AACTCTGGAAACGATGATCCCGTAAATCGATCTAACATTCTTTCCCCCCACACCGCTGTCGTGGGATAAATGCTGGCTATAAAGATCGCCGGCTATATAAGGTTCAGGGTATCAGGATACCCCGCATAACTTCTGAATCTATAAAGAGAAATCAAGAGTAATGATTTATAATTTACTGTCAGATCAGGACAACATATTGAATTAGCGTTATTGGCTCTAGATAATAATCCAGTCGATTCGCTCTCTCGGAACTGCATTTGCCGAATTCATTTGTTTATCAAATCCAAAAAATAAAGGTAGAAATACTCGATTAACTATGGCCTCATCGATCTCAAAATCAAATCCAATTCTCCATTTAAACCGGCGAACATCCAGAAAATATTTCTTATTTTTTCTTTTCCTTGTTCTTATACTTCTCATGGGAATAAATCCCTCCAAAGCTCAAGGGGAAGAGAGAGTCCAGGAGTTGACTGGAGTAATCGACCCTGGCAGACAAGCATTTTACCTGCTTTCTGGGCTGAAGCAAGGTGAACTGTTGTACGTCTATGTAGAGAGGACTTCAGGCAACCTGGATCCAATCGCAGGGCTGATGGAAGCGAGCGAGGATATTGCCACTCGCTTGGAATCCTACCAGAAGGATTTGGATGAAGCAGCACGCCAGGGACTTGATCCTGCGCAAGCCATCAAATCACTGCGCGACCAGTTTTCACTGGTCTGGGATGATGACAGCGGCGAAGGCTATGCCGCGGCATTTGAATATGAGATCCCCAACGATGGTGATTATGTACTGCTTGTTTCAGGAGCGCTGTCAACACTCGGGCGAGATACTTATGGCGATTATCACCTGCTGGCTGGTTTGGATGCCCCTCAGGTGCTAAACGGCACGGCTGAGGTTTCTGGTGAACCCTTTGCCAGTCTTGATCTGGATATCGCTCAACCGGTGTTACGGGTCCAGGAGGTGTGGGGAAGCATCACCGAAGAAGAACCGCTCCATGTTTTCAATCTGATTGAAATTAACCCCGGCGATGTGCTGTATGTATATGTTGAAACCACTGCTGGTGAGTTGACTCCTGGTTTGATCTTGCGGGATTACGGGAATAAACCACTCAACGCCGGAAATATCTCTGGTGAGGATAAATCTGCCAAATTACAATATGGGTTTTCAGAGCGAAGTGAAAACATTGTCCTAGAAGTTTTCGGTGGAGATCAGGATGGCCCTATCAAGGAAGGTGATTACCGTCTGCTCGTGGGGATCAACCAGCAAGATGTACTGACCGGGAGTACGCAATCTACAGGACTGCCTGTATTGCGCGAGCCAATTGAAGTCCAGATCGGGATTAAGTTGCAACAGATTATCGACGTGAATTTCCAGGATGAATTTTTT